>CALATR010000832.1 GCA_937891875.1 uncultured Pseudomonadota bacterium
AGGGTGTGCGAGGCCAGCTGGCCGCCGGCGGTGGCGGTGAGCAGCACGGTTCCGGGGGTGTCGGACACGTAGAGGGCGGACGCGCTGGTGACGTCGCCGTCCTCGGTCAGGCGCAGGCTGGCGGCGCCGTGCACGGTGCCCACGGTGGCGGACAGATCGACCGGAACACCGCGGGCCTCGGGGTTGGCGGTGAGGCGCAGGGCGGCCTGGGTGACGCCGTCTGCGGGGAGCCAGTCGAGGGTGCTGCCGAGATCGACGTCGAGGTTCAGCTCGGTGACGTCGCCCCGCTCGACCGGGGAGACGCTGACGTCGAAGGTGCTCAGGGTCGCGGTCACACCGCAGGCGTCCTCGGCGATGACGTCCACGGCGGCGACGTCGTCCTCGGCCATCGAGGCGAGCACGGACCAGGGCACGGCGACGCTGAAGCGCTCGAAGTTGAAGCTGTCCGAGGTCGCGGGCACGCCGGCCACGGTGATCTGGCGGATGGCGAGCCCGCGGGCGTGGGACGCGCTGCCCTGGACGACGAGCTCGCTGTCGACGACGTCGTCGACCGGACCCTCGATCAGGCTCCCGGACAGGTCGGCGTCGACGGCGGCGTCGCAGGCGGCGGTCAGCTCGGGAGGCTCACAGGCGATGAGCAGCAGGAGTGCAGGTGCGAGGCGGATCATCAGAGCATCCCCTTGCTGGCGACCTTGAAGAAGGTGGGGGTCACGTTGAGCACGAGTCCGACGCCCACGCCCCAGCCCTCGGTGACCGGGGGCTCCCCGGTGACCGGGCTGCCCACGTGCACGCCGTCGGCGAGGCGGGTGACCCGGCGGGTGACGACCGTCGCGGCGACGCTGAAGCTCGAGACCGGCTCCCACTCGGCACCGACGTGCACGCTGGTGAGCACGTCGACGCCGCTGGCGCGCGGGGCGACCAGGCCGAGGCCGACGTAGGGGGCGAAGCAGGCCGGCGCCTTGACGCAGCCATTGGCGGGGCGGCCGCCGCGGTCGAGGAAGGGGGCGAAGCCTACGACCAGCTCCACGTCGGTGCCGCCGCGTGAGGTGGCGATGACCTCGCGGGTGGTGGCACCGTCGCGGGCTGCCGCGCCGTACTCTGCGTCGAGAGCGCCGCCGCCGATGAAGGCGATGCCCGTGCGCAGGGCGCCGTCGTAGGTCCGCTGCACGACCAGCTCGTAGACCAGGGTCTCGCCGCTGCCGAGGGTGAGCACGACGCTCGCGTCGCCGGGGGGGCGCGGGGCGAAGTCGCGGGGGGTCACCGTGGTCGGGGCCTCGGTGTCCCGGCTGCTGACGGCCTCCTCGTCACCGCGCACGCCGCGCCGGGTCACCCCCGGGCTGCCGCGCTGGGCGATGCCGATCGGGCTGACGACGTAGTGCTTCACCCGGACGACGACCTCGGTGTCGGGCTTGACCACCTGCCGGCGGTCGCTCGCCTGCATGCGCGGGCTCGGCCCGGTGAGATCCCAGCACAGGACCAGCTCGTCCTCGCCGGCGTCGGGGCACCAGGCCTCGGCCTCGGGGTCGGCGAACGCGGTCGGATCCTCGGTGTCGATGGGGGCGTCGACCGGGGCGTCGGTGGTGCCCGGATCGGTGCCGGGGACGGGCTCGCCGATGGCCGCGGCCGGGCCGAGGAGCGAGAGGAGCTCCCCGTCCTGCACCGCAAAGGCGAGGGGGGAGCTCGCGAGGCCGGCCTGACCCGCGGTGAGCTCGGCGGCGCCGTCCTGCACGGCGACCCGGCTCCACCCGGCCTCGGGATCGGCGACCGCGATCTCGGACGGGCCGGCGTCGAACGACAGCGTCGTGCCGGCGAGCTCGGCGGGCAGGGCGGATCGGGGCTCGGCGAGCTCGGCGGTGGCGGTGAACGTCTGGCCGTCGTGGGCGACCCGCAGGCCCACCACGCCGGCGTCGGTGCCCGGCTCGGCGGGGAAGCCGAGGGTCCACAGGGCGGGGCAGGTGGCGGCGCGCTCGATGCGGGCGACGTGGTCGGGGCGCACGTCGAGCTGGCAGGCGGCGTTGACGACAACACCGTCGTAGAGCACATCAGCGGCGATGGCACCGGCGTCGGGCAGGGAGCCCGACACGACCGGCACGTGGCCGTCGGCGAGGGTGAACGGGTCGACGTCCAGGGTGGCGTCGACGGCGGCCGCGGTGGCGGCCAGGGAGAGCAGGGTCAGCACCCATCCTCCAGTCTGAGGGTCCGCAGCAGAACATGGGGGGGTGTCCGGAGCAAAGCCCGAACCCGCAGTGCGGCCGCTGGCATCCCGCGGATCACTTGCCGGCGGCCACGCGCTCTACGGTGGCGGCGACGGCCTTGGACACGGCGTCCGCGTCGGCTCCCTTCACGGTCTCGCTGGCGAGCACGTCCTCGCCGCGCAGCACGCGCAGCTCGACGACGAGACCCACCTCTGCCTTGCGGTAGCGGCCGGCGACCACGAGGCCTCCGTCCCAGCCGCGGCCGTCGATGAAGACGAAGGGGGCGGTGACCCCGCCGCTCCGGTCGCGCAGGGCGGTGTCGACGCGCTCGGCCAGGCCCAGGCTGTCGTCGAAGCGCACGTCGTCCTGGAAGTTGGTCCGCAGCACGACCGGCTTGCCCTTCGCCAGCTGGATGGTCTCCTTGACCGCCGGGGTGGCCCGGCCGATGTCGAAGCTGCCGCCGCCCCGGGGGATCGCGACCACGGGCTGCTGCACGCCCCCCACGCCGCGGGCCAGCTCGGGGACCCGGTCGCTGGCGTAGGCGAACAGGCCGCCCACGTCCCACAAGGTGCCCTCGCGCAGGGCGGCGCCGCGCATGCCGGAGAGCAGGCTGTAGGTGAGCAGGCCCTGGCCGTACTGGAACGCCTCGTAGGACACGGCGTCGGCGGACGCGCCCGCGAGCACGAACAGCCCGGCCCGGTCCTTCATGCGGTCCAGCGCGCGGACCTGGTCGCCGGGGACTGCGCGGGCGGCGGTGAGATCGTCGACCACCTTGCCGCTGTGGCAGGTGTCGAGCACCAGCACCTGCTTGGCCGCGGGAATGCTGGCCAGGATCTCGGACAAGCGGCGGCTGGACAGGGCGACTCGCTCGCGCACGGCGGGGTCGCTGACGTCGGCGGTCCAGGCGTCGGCGAGCAGGATCTGCAGCTCGCCGTCGGAGCCCGGACTGACCACGCCGTGGCCGGCGAAGTAGACCACGACGACATCCTCGGGGCGGGCATCCGCGGCGAGGGCCACGAGGGCGTCCTCGACCGCCTTGCGGGTGGGGCGGGGGTGGCCGGACTCGGTCGAGAGCAGGGTCACGTCGGCGTCGTCGAACAAGGCCTTGCCGCCGGCGCGCAGGGCGTTGGCGAACGCGACCGCATCCCGCCCCGAGTAGCGCAGGTCCAGCCCGTCACCGGCGTAGTCCGCGGTGCCGACCACCAGCGCGCGCAGGCGGGGGTCTCGGCGCTCGCCCGCGGCCTGGAAGCGCGCCTGCACCCCGCGGCTGACCAGCGAGCCGTCGGCGTTGGCGGCGAAGACCTCGATGATGTTCTCGCTGCCCGGCTGCACCAGCGGCGAGTCCTCCACGTCGAGCACCAGGTTCACGTCCCCGGGGCCGGCGCCGCGGGCGCCCACCGCTCGCAGATCGGCCGCGATCTCCTTGCCGTTCAGGCGCACGATCACGGGGCCGATCCCGCCAGAACGGGCGTTGATCGTGACCTTCAGGCGCCCACTCTCGATGTCCGCGTCGACCTTGGGGTGCAGGGCGACCCGGTCGAGCCCCTGCACGTCGCGCAGGCTGACCTCGCCCTTCCCGGTGCACGCGCCGAGCAGGCCGGGGTGCCAGTAGCGGGCCTTGAGCTGGTCCAGGGACACGGGCTCGCCGTCGACGACCCAGTGCAGGTGCGCGATGTCGCCGGCGGAGGAGGCGTCGTAGCGGCCCTCCCGGTCGACCACCGCCCAGGTGCCGTCGCTGAAGCTGTAGAGCGAGCACCGCGGCGTCTCCCCGCCCGCCTTCGCGTCCCAGATGTGGATCGCGCCGTCCTCGCCGCCGGTGATCAGGCGGTCGCCGACCCAGGCCAGGGTGGTGACCGGACCGGCGTGGGCGACGAGCATCTCCGGATCCTCCGCCGCGACCGGGCCCCACTCGGACTCCTCCATCGCGACCTCGCCGTCCCACAGCAGCACCGGTCCGGCCGTCGAGCCCAGGGCGACCAGCCCGTCTGCGGGACGGACCGCGAGCGAGAGCCAGGAGCCGTCGAAGCCCCACGGCGGGGTCGACTCGGTGACCTGCTCGGTCTTCACGTCGATGTGGAAGAGGCGACCGTCCTGGGAGACGCCGGTGAGGGTGTCGCCGACGAGGTCGTTGGCGAAGGCGCCGAGCTTGGGCACGTGCACGAGCTCCGCGCGCGACTCCAGGTCGAGCACCCGCACCCCGTCGAACATGTGGCTGACCAGGGCCCGATCGCCGTGGCCGGACGCCCGGAAGAAGCGGTCCAGCGCCTTCCACTCGGACATCTCGCCGCTGCGGACGTCGAGCACGGTGCCGCCCGAGTCCCCGACGCCGACGAGGTCGCGGGAGAGCAGGCGGAACCGCGCGCCGGACTGCACACCCTCCAGCTCGAAGGTCTGCAGCACCTCGCCGCGGTGCAGGTCGAGGACCTCGAGGGTGAGCTCGTCGACGAAGGCCTTCGTCGGGTCTTCCGGCTCGGCGCGGACCAGGGCGACGGCCTCGTGGGGGAGCACGTCCACCGGGTGGCGATCCGCCCGGCCGCGCACGGGGGGGCCGCCGTCGAGGGGCCAGCGCACCAGGGGGAGATCGGCCTGCACGACCGCGATGTGCTCGTCGTGCACGGCCAGCTCGCGGACGGCGTGCACGACCTTGCGCGAGCGCGACCGGACCTGTCCCTTCGGGCCCGCCTGCTCGATGGCGCCGTCTCCGCCGAGGGCGGCCGGCTCGCCGTCGATGAAGGCCACCCGGGTGGTGCGCCCGCTGGTGGCCCAGGTGCGCACGCCGTCCGCCGCGGTCCACACGCCCAGGGTGCCGTTGGTGATCCACGCGAGGCGAGCGTCCTGGAACAGGGCGTCC
>CALATR010000833.1 GCA_937891875.1 uncultured Pseudomonadota bacterium
AAATCTCGCGATCGCGCCTTCGGCGCGGCGGATGTGTGTGCCCGGGTCATCCGCGCTGCAGCCTCGTGATTCGCGAGAATATGATTATCAACTACTCTTTCCCGCAGTCTCCTAGCGGACCTGCTCCTTCGCGCGGGTCTTCTTCACCAGGCGGCCACCCTTGCGGCGCTTGGTGAGCTGCTTGTTCTTGCGAAGACGCTCCTTGGCCTTCTTGGCCTTGAACTTGGCCTTCAGGCGAGCGGTCTTGTTCGGGCGGGCCATGGGGCCTCCTCGGAAGGGGTTGGACCCCGCGCGCTTAACGGGTAGGCGGTCGCATGCCCAGGACCCAGACGCTCGCCGCCATCGCCCCCCTCCTCGCCGATCGCGGCTGGACCCACCTCGACGCCCGCTGCGCCCTCGACCAGCCCGATGGGATCGCCTGGACCGAGGGGTCCGGCCTCGTGCTCGCCTGGGGACGCCCGGCGGTGGTCCACGCCATCGAGCTCGAGCCCTTCGGCCCCACCTCGCGGGTGCTCGCGGACGTGGTGCCCGGCCTGCCCGCCCGCCTCGAGCTCCGCGCGGGCCCCGCTGCCGGCGGCATCCTCATCGAGACCCACCGGGTCGAGCTCCTCGCCCCCATGCGCCGCTTCGTGCACCGCCGCCCCGGCCCCTCCGATCCACCCAAGGGGCTGGTCCCCCTCGCCCCCGACCAGGCCGACGCCGTGCGCGCCATCCCCGATGCCGACGCCCCGCTCCCGCCGCCCGTCCTGCCCCCGGGCTGGCTCGGCGTCGTGCGCCAGGGCGAGCTCGTCGCCGCGACCGGCCCCGTCGCGAGCGGTCCCGACACCACCTTCCTCGCTGCCCCCAGGCTCGCCAAGGCCGCCCGCGACGCCCACACCGTCAGCCGCCTGCTGTCCGCCGCGGTTCCCTCCACCGGCACGACCGCACTGGATCTGCGCGTCGATCGCCGCGACCGCCGCGCGCTCATCGAGGAAGCGGGCTTCGAGGAGGTCGGCGTGTGGGAGCGGTGGTGGTGCGTGCGCCGGGACGTGTGATACCGCCTCCGTCCCTTCCCGGAGGCACCCGATGGCCCGACCCGCAGGCCCGCAGCTCATGGAGAACCTCGTCGCGCTCTGCAAGCGGCGGAGCTTCATCTTCCCCGCGTCCGACATCTACGGTGGAATCAACGGTTTCTGGGACTACGGGCCCCTCGGTGCGCAGCTGAAGAACAACCTGCGCGACGCGTGGTGGCGCGACATGGTCGAGTGCCCGCCCATCGGCCCCGACGGCGAGCCCCTGCAGATCGTCGGCCTGGACAGCTCGATCATCCAGAACCCGCGCACCTGGGAGGCGTCCGGCCACGTTGGCGGCTTCAACGACCCCATGGTCGACTGTCGCGAGTCCAAGCGCCGCTACCGCGCCGACCACCTGCTGGTCTACCGCCCCAACGACGGCGAGGGCCCGGCCTACGCCTTCCTCGAGGGCGAGGCCGACGTCGCCGAGAAGAAGATCAAGAAGGCCAAGCGCAGCACGGACGAGTTCACCATCGCGACCCTGCTCTCGATGGAGGTCTCCGAGTACGCCGGCGTCGTCGGTCCCGACGTCAAGGAGCCGGGCACGCTCACCGAGCCGCGCCAGTTCAACCTGATGTTCCAGACCTACGTCGGCGCCACCGCCACCGAGGACAACCTGGCCTACCTCCGCCCGGAGACCGCCCAGGGCATCTTCCTCAACTTCAAGAACGTCATGGACACGAGCCGGGTCGGCATCCCCTTCGGCATCGCCCAGGTCGGCAAGGCC
>CALATR010000834.1 GCA_937891875.1 uncultured Pseudomonadota bacterium
CGAGTGGTCCAGCTCCTACGACATGGAGACCGACGCCTTCGCGACGGTGACCTCCCGCTCGAACGACCGCCAGCTGGGCAGGTACCTCGACATCCTGGACTGGAACGGAGACGGCAATCCCGATCTCGCCGTCAGCTCACGTTTCATCGGTGGAGAGGTGTGGATCCTCGAGGGGCCGCTCTCCCCGGGTCCGTTGGATGTGGAGCTCGAAGGCACGGCCAGACTGCACGCGCTGAGCGGTACCGTCAATGTGCCGCGCAACGTGGGCGACCTGGATGCCGATGGCGATGACGAGCTGGTCATCGGCGGGTATGACCCCTACTCCTATGGTGGACTGGTCCTGGGGAACAGCGTCTCCGGCGCCGCGTACACCGTCGATGCCCGCGCGTTCCGAGTCAGCTGCCGAAACGCCGCGTCCGTGGGCGATCAGGACGGTGATGGGACGCTGGAGTGGCTCTGTGTGGACCACCTGGACCTCACGCTCTTCGAGGGCACGTCGGACACCGTGGTTGCCCGCATCACGGACGACATCACCCCACCCGGAGGTGGGGCCCCCGCCGGGTTCGACTATCGGCTTGCCGTAGGAGACGCCGACGGAGACGGCACGGATGACGTCTGGACGAGTCAGCCTACCCGGACCGGCCCCGACGGCCCCTCACAGGGCGGCGCCTTCCTCTTTCTCGGGCCGCTCTCGACCACGACGTCGTCGGACGCAGACGCCGATCTGCTCGGAACGGCAGAGGATGACTGGCTCGGGGCCAGCCTGGCAGCGGGCGATGTCGATGACGATGGCTACGCCGACGTGATCGCAGGTCATCCGCTCGACACCACGGGCGGGTCCGCCGCAGGGGCTGTCTACGTATTCCTCGGTCACGCCTCCGGACAGCTCACCCCGAGTGATGCGGACATCACGTTCCGCGGAGAGCCCTGGACGATACTCGGCGAGGAACAGACCGAGGTAGCCGACGTAGATGACGACGGCGCAAACGACATCGTCCTCGGGGCGGCATTGTCCTATGGAACCTACGATGCTGGAGGAGAAGGGTTCGTGTTCTATGGTGGGCTCGCCAGCGGTACCTACAGCACTGCGGACGCGGACATTTCCTTCTCTGGCGTCGGCTACAACGAGCGAGCCGGTCGAGAGCCGCGCGTGGTGAGGGACCTGACCGCGCCCGGTAGCATCAGCATTCTCTTCGGGGCGACCCACTACAACTGGACCGGTACACGGAACGGCGCCGTGTTCATCATCGAGCCGTAGTCGGCAGCGGGGATACCGGCCCTCCCCTACCCCACAACCCGCCCCAAGAACCCGATCCAGGCCTCATACCAGGCGACCACATTCCGTGGCTTGAGGATCCAGTGGTTCTCGTCCGGGAACACGCACAGCTCGCTGTGCACCCCCCGGTGCTGCAGCGCCTCGAACAGGGCGATCGCCTCGCCGATGGGTACCCGGTAGTCCTTCTCGCCGTGGAGGATCAGGGTCGGCGTGGTCCAGCGATCGGCGCAGGCGCGCGGGTTGTAGCGCTCGAGCGCCTCGGCGTCGGCCCAGGGGTCGAGGCCCAGCATCTGCTCCCACCACACGGGCGCGTCGGTGCTGCCGTGGAAGGCGCGGAAGTCCCACAGGGAGGCGTGGGTGACCAGCGCGGCGAAGCGGTCGGTCTGGGTGCCCAGCCAGTTGGTCATGTAGCCCCCGAAGGAGCCGCCCATCGCGACCACCCGGTCGCTGTCGATCCCGGGCCAGGCGGCGACGGCCTCGGTCACGGCGAGCACGTCGGTCGCACACGCCGCACCCCAGGTGTTGCCCCAGATCCCCTGCACGAAGTCCTGGCCGAAACCGGTGCTCCCACGCGGATTCGGGAGCAGGACGGTCCAGCCGGCGGCGATGGCGGCGAGGGGATTCCAGCGCCAGTGCCAGCCGTCGGACCACGCGCCGATGGGGCCGCCGTGGATCCAGAGGAGCAGGCCGCCGTGGGCCCCCTCCCGCGGGGTGAGGACGAAGGCCTGGACCGGGGTGCCACCGTCGCCCGGAACCTCGATGGACTGCACGGTGGCGAGATCATCGTAGGATTTGTCCAGGTCGAGTCCGGTGGGTACCGCACGCAGCGCTCCGCCGGCCTCGTCGAGGGCGACCGCAGCCAGCCGCGGGGGATGCAGCAGGGTGCTGTGGGACACGACCAGGGCGTCCTCGCCGATGGCGACCTCGTGCACGCTGCCATCGCCAGTGAGATCGCGGACCTCGCCCGTCCCCGGATCCACCGCGTACAGCCGCTGGTGGCCACGGTCGGACACGCTCGCGAGCACGCTGCCCCCGTCGCGGGTCCAGCCGACGACGGACGGAGACGCGTCCCAGTCGGGGGTGAGGTCGCGGGGCACGCCCGTGGCGACCGGCACGACGACGAGGGTGGTGCCCGGCGCGCGACCGGAGATCCGCAGATCGAGGGAAGCGGCGATGAACGCCCCATCCGGCGAGAAGCGCGGCTCCCGGACGTCATGGTCGGCGTGGGCGTACAGGGTCTGCGACGTGCCGCGGTCGACGTCGACCAGCACCAGCCCGGCGACCCGCAGGCGGTCCGGACGGTCGACCAGGGTGGTGTGCACCAGGGCGCGCCCGTCGTCGGAGATGTGCCAGTCCCAGCCACCGAGGCGCTCCTGGCAGTACGGCGTGAGGTCCCGGCGCGCCCCGTCGGCGTACAGCACGAAGCGGCAGACGGTCTCGGGCAGCCACTCGTCCCAGTAGCGGACCGGAAAACGCGTGTAGCGGAGCATCGACGGCCCCTTGCGCAGGTCCTCGTCGACCGCCGCCTGGTCTTCGTGGGGCACGTCCGGCCACACCCGGGTCTCGACGAACAGGCGGTCGTTGTTCCGGGCGGTCTGGAAGGACACGACCCCCAGGGGCTCCTCGGTCAGGCAGGTGATCGCGTCCCCGTCGAGGGCGAACACCTGGCGCTTCGCCTTGTCGTCGGGCTCGTCGTCCGGTGCCTGATCCGCCTTGCGGTTGGAGGTGAAGAGCAGCCGACCCTGGGCGTCGAACGCCGGGTCCCGGTCGTCGAACCGCCCGGTGAGCAGCAGCTGTGCGCCGGAGCCGTCGAGGGGGATCCGGTAGATGCCACCGACGTACTTGGCGGCGTCGTCGTCGAGCGCGCGCACGCACGCCGCCACCCAGCTGCCGTCGGGCGACAGCGCGTGTCCGGACAGGCGCCCCAGCGCAACCAGCTCGTCGGCCCAGGTCTCCATCGTCTCCATCTCGCCTCCACTGCGGCGCTGTAGCGTAGACGCTGCCAGGCGATCCGCCACACCGACCGGAGTACCGCGCGGCGAGGGTGCGTCCCGGAGGCCGAAGCCCCCCTGAATGGGACGGCGCGGGAGCGAAGCCTCCCTGAACGAGACGGCGCGGGAGCGAAGCACCCTCCAGTAGGACGCCCGCCCGTCGCAGCGACGATCCTCCGACGCTTCAACGCCCATTCTCGGCCGCCGCCACCACTGTCCGGTCCCCCGCCAGCGCCTCCCGTCCCACTCACCGCCACTACGCCGAGCGCGAGTCCCACTCGGGGCCACTACGCCACCGTCGGGACCCGGCCGCCGCTCCGCCGACCGCCCCCTCCCAGCAGCGGATCCGTCCGTCGGCCGCCAGCGCCGCGACCCTCGCATCCGCCATCGGTCGAGTGCGGTACACGGTCGAGCGGCCCACGCCCAGCCGCGCGGCGATCTCCTCGGGCGACGCCGCGGTCAGCCCCCTTGCGCACGCGATCAGCCGCGTCCGTTCCGACCCCCGCGACCCGACGAGCTCGAACAGCGGACGGCGGGCCGCCGCGGTGACGGCGTCGATCACGTCGTCGAGCTCGCACAGGCCTGCGGGCGGGCACGGCAGATCGGTCCCGCGGACGTGCACGGTGGGATCGGCGCTGACGTAGCGGTGGAAGCCGTGGCGGTCCGGCTCGGCCGCCCGGACCGGAGTCAGCGCGAGCCCGACTGCGTCCAGGTGGGTGGAGAACGGCCACGCCAGCGGGTCCCTCACCAGGCGCGCCCGACTGGGATTCAGGTGGATGTAGCGGACCTGTCGACGGATCTTGGTTCGCCCCTCGATGGGCTCGCTGTCCGGACTGGGCTCGACCAGCGACCCCCGCTCTCCCCGTCGCGCGTTCCTCCAGCGAACGAACGCCGACAACGCTCGGCCAAGCTCGATCTTCACGTCACGACGGTGCAGCAGGTGGACGTGGTTCGGCATGAGGCACAGCGCCGTCAGCCCCGCCGTGCGGGCGGTGATCCTCACCCAGAGGGCCCTGGCCTCGACCGCATCATCGAACAGCACGCACCCCGGTCGAGCGCGCGCGACATGGTGGAACACGTCCCCTCCCCGCCCGCACCTACCCACCCCCAACGAACCCGGAGAATGCCCGCAGATTTCCGGCCCCACCTGGCTGCGACACCCCGCGCCACCGCGCGACACTCGGACGCGAGTTCAGCCGGTACATCACACGTGCGCCTGGCCCATGCAGGGCAATGGGCGTCGTACCGGGAGTACCCATGAACGTCCGCCGTTCCATCGCGCTGGCCCTCGCTGGCATCACCAGCCTCGCCGCCATCGCCATCACCGTGAGCGCCGTCGCCAAGGAAGGCGACATCATCACCTTCGAGAAGCTCGAGTACGAGATCGTCAAGGAGATCTCGATCAAGGACCTGGACATCGACGAGGACGAGCCCCTGCTGGTCGTGCGCCCGGCGTTCGACCCCGTGTTCTACGTCGACGACTGCGACCCCTTCCTCAGCATCAGCTGGTACCGCATGAACCAGGGCACCCTGCACTACGACAGCGAGGGCAAGCTCGTCGGCACCGCGTTCTGCGAGCGCTTCTGGACCGAGTGCGTCGACGGGGTGTCGAAAGTGAAGTCCGAGATCGTGGACGCCGACTACTGCCTGTAGATCGGCGGCCCGACCTCACGAGAGCCACGTCAGCAGCGCGCTGCGACCGCCGAGCAGCTGGCGCACCGGAGCACCGCGCTCGATGACGCGCTTGCCGACGAGCTCGCCGACGGCGCGGGGCACGCCCATGAACTGGCGCCCCACGCCTCGGCGCACCGGCCGGCCGAGCTTGACCTCGACCACGAAGGTGCGCCGACGATCGAGCACCCCCGACGACATGTCCACCAGCACGAAGTCCGCGCAGGCGGCCTGCTGGTGGGAGCGGAAGATCCACAGGTTGGTGCTCCGCGCGGCCAGGGCGCGGGCGAACTGGAGCTCGTCGGGGGCGAGCTGAAAGGCCCAGGCGCACGAGGCCCCCTGCCGCTCGATCGTGGCGAGGAGCCAGTCACGGCGGCCCAGCGCGCGGCGCGGGAGCCGGACGAGGGCGGGAGACATGAGACACACGGGGGCGACCACGCCGAACGCACCGCACGGATGCGGGCGACTCATGCGCGATAAGGGAGGACGAACGTCGCGAAGAAGCAAGCCCGACTGCACGCGGGCGGCCTCGATCAGCGGAAGTCGTGGTGGTCCATGTCTGCCTCCTGCAATGGCAGCATCCGGCTTCTAGCGCGATCCTCGGCCGGTGCAAGGGAGCGCGGGTCCGACGATCCGCAAGCCGGAGTGACAGCCGGCGGCAGCACTGGTGTCCTCCCTGCGGAGGAGATCATGATCCTGCTCTCGCTCGCCCTCGTGGCGGCAGCCGACTCGGCCCCCGAGCCCGAGCCGCCCACCACCAGAGTCGAGGTCGCCGTCTACGACACCGCCGCGACCCTGCCCGTGCGCCGGACCCTCGGCCTGCCGGTACACCCGGGCGTCGAGGTCGGCCTGGCCCACGCCCTCACCCGGCGCGACGGGCGGAGCCTGTCCGCGACCGCCAGGCTCGGTGCGTTCTCCCACTCCCCGCTCACCCGGGCGCTCACCCTCGACGCCGGCCTGCAGGGCGCCTGGCGTCCCGCGTCCAGCGGCTTCGTCGGGTCTGCCGAGTGGCTGCTCGGCGGCCAGGTCGGCACGCCCACCCAGCGCGAGTTCGCGCCCGACGGGCAAGGCGGCTTCGAAGAGCGCTCCGGACGGGTCCGAGCCCAGGTCCGCACCGGCCTCCGCCTCGCCGTGGGCTGGCGCCTCGGCCGTGCGCCCCGCGCCCCCGAGCTCCTCGCGTTCCATCGCCTCTGGGTCGAGACGCCGTTCGCGCCCGGCTTCATCCCGGTCGTACCCCATGGGGACACCGGACTGCTGCTCACCGTCGCCGTAGGAAGGTCACCATGATCCGCCTGACCGCCGTGCTCACGCTGCTCGTGGCCTGCGCCAGCCCCAGCACGCGCGACCCCGCAGACCTCGCCTGCACCTCCCCTGCGCCGCCGGACGATCCCCTGGTGGACAGCCTCCAGATCCTCCTCGATGACCGCGTCGAGCGCGGCCTCCCCGGGATCAGCCTCGCCGTGGACCGCGGCGACGGCGAGCCCATCCACCTCGCCAGCGGGTTCGCCGACCTCGCGACCGCCACCCCGCTCGAGCCCTGCCACCTGACCCGAGCGGGCAGCATCAACAAGACCGTCAACGCGGTCGTGGTGCTGCAGCTCGCCGAAGAAGGAACCTGGAACCTGGATGATCGCCTGGTCGACCACCTGCCGGCCGGCACGGCCGACGGCATCGCCAACGCCGAGCACGCCACCCTGCGTCAGGCGCTGCAGCACGCCACCGGCATGCCCAACTGGATCCACAGCCTGTACTTCCAGACCGCGAGCCTCGACGACCTCGACCGCGCGTGGTCCGCCGACGAGCTCCTCCGCTTCGCCCGCGCGATGGGTCCCGCCTTCCCTCCCGGCGAGGACGTCGCCTACTCGAACACCAACACCTTGCTGCTGGGCCTGGCCATCGAGCACCGGACCGGCGAGCCGCTCGCCGACGTGTACCGCGCGCGGGTGTTCGAGCCCCTCGGCCTCCACCGGACCCGCTTTGCCGCACCCGATCCCGTACCTGACGATCTCATCGCCGGTTACGTGGACATCCGCAGCGACGGCCGTCTCCTGGACGCGACGTTCTACAGCGGCTGGGACGTGCACGCCGACGGTGGGCTCCTGAGTCACCCCGGCGACCTGGCCCTGCTGATGCGCGGTGCCAACGACGGCACGCTGCTCGACGCCGACAGCCTCGCCGCCATGCACGACGCGCGCCTGCCGTCCTCCGTCGACCCCGGCTTCTACGAGACCGGGTACGGCCTCGGCGCCTTCCGCATCGAGACCCCGGAGGGCACCTGGTGGATGCACTCCGGCGACGCCATCGGCTACTGGGCCACAGCCGCCTGGCGGGAGGAGGACGGGCTCGCCGTGTCGTGGTCGGTCAACGGCAACTACGGCACCCTCGACCCGCTGTTCTCGTCGAAGGAGACCTACGAGGCCGTGTTCGAGGCGATCGGACCCCCGGCGCGCTGATGCACCCGTCACGACACACACCGTTGTGCGCATCTCCCCTGTCGGCCTCCCCTCCCCGTGGCTACATCGGCCCCTTGGAGGAAACGTGTCCGACCTCGTCATCGCCGCCGGTCACCTGGGCGCGCCCCCGTGGCCCACCCTCGACCCCTTCCTGTTCTGCGTCCACCACGTCGACCACTACCCGGCCGGCAACGAGGCCATGGGCCCGGTCGCGTCGCTGTCCGGCCGCAACATCGGCATGGACTTCGCCAACAAGGACGGCTGGAACATGTACCACGGTGACGTGATCCCGGGCTTCCCCCGGCATCCTCACCGGGGCTTCGAGACCGTGACCCTGGCCCGCAAGGGCTACATCGACCACTCCGACTCGCTCGGCGCCACCGCCCGCTTCGGCAAGGGCGACGTGCAGTGGATGACCGCCGGCAAGGGCGTCGTACACAGCGAGATGTTCCCGCTGGTCCGCCGCGACGGGCAGAACCCGACCGAGCTCTTCCAGATCTGGCTCAACCTGCCGCGCCAGGACAAGATGGTCGATCCCTACTTCACCATGCTCTGGTCGGAGACCATCCCGGTCCACCGCTTCACCGACGATGCCGGCAAGGCCATCGAGATCGTCACCATCGCCGGCGAGCTCGGCGCCACCCCGACCCCGGCTCCGCCCCCCAACTCCTGGGCGTCCCGGCCCGACAGCGATCTCGCCATCTGGACCCTCACCCTGGCCCCGGGCGCGACCTTCGAGCTGCCCCCCGCCGCCGGACCCGCGACCAACCGCGTGCTCTACGTGTTCGAAGGCAGCAGCGTGAAGATCGGCGATCGCAGCCTGCAGGGGCAGGTCATCGTGCAGCTGAAGGCCGACCAGCCCGCTCCGATCGTCGCCGGACCCCAGGGCAACCAGATCCTCATGCTCCAGGCCCGCCCCATCGGCGAGCCCGTCGCCCGCCACGGCCCCTTCGTGATGAACACCCGCGCCGAGATCGCCCAGGCCTACGAGGACTACCAGCGCACCCGCTTCGGCGGCTGGCCCTGGAAGAGCGACGGCCCGGCCCACGCCCGGGACAAGGCCCGCTTCGCCATCCACGCCGGCGGCCGCTTCGAGGAGCCCGTCAAGAGCTGACCGGCCTGGAATCCGCCGCCAACGCCACCAGCCAGGGCTAGCGCGTCCAGCGCTCCACCATGCGCATCAGCGTGGCGGGCTGGACCGGCTTGCTCATGTAGTCGTTCATGCCGGCGCTGATGCAGTCCTCGCGGTCGTCGGCGAAGCGGTTGGCGGACACGCCCAGGATCGGCACCCGGTTGCCCTGCCGACGCAGCGTCCGTGCGACCTCCTGGCCCGACATGCCCGGCATGGACATATCGAGCAGCACGACGTCCATCGGCTGGCGAGCCAGCACCTCCAGCGCCTGGACACCGCGGTCGACCGCCTGGGCCTGGGCCTGCGTGCGCAGGAGCATGCCGCAGAGCACCTCGCGGCTGACCGGATCATCGTCCACGACCAGCGCGCGGATCCCCACCCTGGGCGTGGGCGGCGGCTCGAGGGTGGGCGCCCGGGCGATGGGGAAGGCGCCGTTCCAGGAGATGCTGGTGGTCATCGGCGAGAGCACCACCACCCGGACCCGGGCGTTCATCTGGGCGTCGAAGCCCATGAACTCCATGACCGCCATCATCCGGCGACCGCAGTGGTCGACCGCGCGCCCGATCACCGAGTCGAGCTCCTCGCGCAGCTGCTGCACCGGGACCAGCAACCCCGAAGGCACGCCGTCCCGCACCAGCACGCCGATCACGCACCCCCGCTGGCGGGCCGCGGGCTGGGCGCGCGCCACGGCCTCGCGGAGCTCCTCATCGAGGAGGACCGGCGTCGGTACGGGATCAGAAGCGGTCATCGTCGCACCCTCACCCGGCGATGCCTCGACGGCAACGGCATTGCACTGTCCACGTGGACGTGAGGCGCAACCTGCGCTAACGACGGGCCGCTCGCTCTCGAGCCTCGGAGAGTCCATGTCCCGATCTGTTCTGTCGTTGACCACCGTTGTCGGCCTCACCGCGCTCCTCGCCGCGTGTGGTGACCCCGCGGACGCACCCGACGTGCTCCGCCCCAGCCTCACCATGATCCGGATCGGCGACGTCGAGCCGGTCGACCCGCCGGTGGTCCCCGATGACCACTACCTGCCCGGCATCCAGATCAAGTCCGAGGACTACGAGTACGACGAGACCGGTCGCCGTCGTGGCTGGCCCCCTCCCCCGTTCGCGGGCGAGCCCGAGGACCTGTCCCGCATGCGCCAGCAGGACGACCCGCTCCCCCTCGAGAAGCACGTCTCCTACGACTATCTCGCCGGATCCGGCCGCCTCTTCGACGGGGAGTCCGAGGAGGACACCCTGTCCTTCGACGACATCGAGCAGGGCGCCATCGGTGACTGCTACCTGGTCGCCGCCCTCTCCGCCGCAGCCTACGCCGACGCCGACGGCTCCGTGCGGGACGGCCTCGTCCGCGCCCAGTTCGACAGCGACGGCTACGTCACCGGCTACGCCGTGCGCTTCTACGACGCCTGGGGCGATCCCCAGGACGTCATCGTCGACGCCGACCTGGTCCGCAAGAACGGCCGCCCCACCTACGCCCGCTCGCTCGACACCGACAGCGACGGCGAGGAGTGGGTCGTCAGCCTCTTCGAGAAGGCCTACGCCGAGTGGCACGGCGGCTACCAGGACATCGGCGATGGCGGCTGGGCGGGCGACGTGCTCCAGGCCGTCAC
>CALATR010000835.1 GCA_937891875.1 uncultured Pseudomonadota bacterium
CGACATGGTCGCCGCGCCGCCCGAGTCCATGCCCAGCTTCTCCTGGCTCGATGCCGCGTCCGACCTCGACGCCCTCGTCAGCGCCCGCCACGACGCCCGCGAGCTGCTCCGGCGGGATCCGGGCCTGCGCCGTGGACCGAACCTCGAGCTCGCCCGCTACCTCCGCGCCCGCTGGGATGCCCTGCTGGGCACACCCTGCCCGGTGCAGGTCAACGCGGCGGGGGGGAACCGCCGTCGTCGTCGCCGTCGGCGGCGCTAGGGTCCGGGTCCTCCGCACCAGCGTCCACGCCGATCTCCTGCAGGAACCGGGCGATCCGGTGGTTGATCGCCTCGGGGTGCTCGACCAGCGCGGCGTGACTGCCCTCGGCGAGCACGAACAGCTCCGCCTCTGGCAGGCGACGCACCATCTCGCGGCTGCGGTGCATGGGCGTGAACAGGTCGTTCTCGGCGGCGATCACCAAGGTCGGCACGTCGATCTCGGCCAGGCGATCGGTCAGGTCGTGCTCGGCGATCTGGGCGACCGTGCTCCACAGGACCCGGGGATCCATGCGGTTGAGGTGCCCGAGGTACATCTCGAGGTCCTTGCGATCGGCGTAGTGTCGGTCGACGAGGCCGGTCCGCTTGGCCAGATCGACCGCCCAGGGCGCCCCGACGAGGGGGCGGAACCAGCGCCGGCCCCCGCGCCCCGCCCCGAGCGCCAGCTTGTGCACGACATCAAAGATCGGCTTGGAAAGCGGAGAGTCGAGCAGGGTGTCCAGCGGCTTGGCGAAGGTGCCGAGCATGGGCACGAGCCCCGCCACCTCGCCCGGGTGGTCGGCGGCGTACTGCAGGATCACCTGGCAGCCCATCGAGTGACCGACCAGCACCGGCTGATCGATGTGCAGGGTGCGCAGGACGTGCTCGAGGTCCTTGCTGAACCGCTCGATCGAGAGGTCCGCGTGCTCGGGATCCGGCGGCAGGCTGGAGCGACCGTGGCCGCGGTAGTCCCACAGGATCACCCGGTGGCCTTCGCGGAAGGCGTCCTGCAGGTACGACCAGAAGAAGGTGGAGACGCCCACGCCGTTGCAGCACACGATGGCCGGTCCCTCGCCCACGTCGGAGACGTAGAGCTGCTGGCCGTCATCGGTCCCGACGTAGTGGGTGCGGACCTTCACCGTGCGGTCGTCCTCGGGAGTGAACCCGGAAAGTGAGACGGCCGCCCCGATTGGAGCGGCCGTCTGGTCAGTGGTGGAGGATAGGGGGTTCGAACCCCTGACCTCAGCATTGCGAACGCTGCGCTCTCCCGACTGAGCTAATCCCCCATGAGCCCACGCCGTCTAACCGGCGGAGCGATCGCGTCAAGGACCCGGCGTCAGTCCATGCCCCGATCGGCGAGGTCCTGCTCGGACAGCCCCAGGTAGTGCCCGATCTCGTGGAGCAGGGTCACGCGGACCTCGTCCAGCAGGCGCTCACGGTCGTGGGCCAGGCGCTCGAGGTTCTTGCGGTACAGGGTGATGGTCACGAGGCCGGCGGACAGCTGCTCGCCCACGGACGCGCCTGAGAAGTCGGCTTCCATCAGGCTCGGTCCCTCGAACAGGCCGAACAGCACCTCGGCAGGGGAGCGCGGCGGGTCGAAGGCCTTGCAGTAGTCGTCGCTGGGCCACTCATCGAGCAGGATGGGCACGCCGCGGAGCCACTCGCGGATCTCGTCGGGAAGGGCCAGGAGCGCCTCGGTGACGATGCTCTCGACCATGGCGTCGGTCAGGGTGTGCGGGGGCGGGTGACGCTCGGGGTCGAGGCGCCAGGCCCGCCGATAGTCCCGGGCAGCGCCGGTCGGATCGCCGCGTCGCTCCCGCAGCATGGCCCGCACGTAGTAGGCCTCGGCGTTGGCGTCGGACACGCGCAGGGCGCGGTTGGCCGTCTTGCTGGCCTCGTCGAAACGGAGCTGATCGAACAGCGAGAGCGCCAGGCCAGACCAGGACAGCGGGTGGTCGCGGGTGATCTGGGTGCAGCGGCGGTAGCGATTCTCGGCCTCGACGTAGTCGCCGATGTCGTGGAAGGCCTCGGCGGACAGGAACAGCGCCCCCGGATGATCGGGGATCTCTCGCAGCACCTGACCGCAGAGCTGGATGGCTGCGTCCGGATCGCCGCGGTCCAGGGCGTCTTCTGCCTGGTCGAGCACCTGCTCGGTGCGTGGATCCTCGAACGGGAGACGGCTCATGGCTGGTCTCCGTCCGCGTCGTCCGGGGGGGCGATGACGGGTCGCGCGGGCTGGCTCGGCGTCGGGTAGGAAATCGGCACGGACACCACGGCGTAGTCGGCGTTGTTGGCGAGAGGGGGCACGGCGAGGGTCGCCCCGTGATCTCGCAGGCAGTTGGCGACTGGGGTCGGGATCCCGGTCCGTCCGACCAGGCTGACGTCGCCTGCTATCCCGGTGTCCTTGACCGTGATCCGGACCTCGAGGTTGTAGTTCGGGAAGCTCTGCGGCGTCAGGGCGACGCAGCCCTGCAGCCGCTGGGGCAGATCGCGCAGGCTGCTGACGTCCAGCGTGCCTCGCTTCGCTCCTGGGCTCGGGCTCCAGCCCAGGCTGTTGCTGAGCTTCAGCCGGACCGTGCGCACGGCCTGCTCGTCGCGCACGAGGGAGATCTCGTCCTCGTACACCTCGAAGTTCTGCTGCACGACGGTCAAGCGGTGGGAACCGGCGAGCGGCCGCTCCAGCAAGGCGCTCTGCCCGATGCCGATCTTCTCGCCGTCGAGCAGGATGTACTCGGAGGTCGGGTAGACGTTGACCACGAGCGAGCGGGCGGTGTTGGGCGTGAACAGCGTCGACAGCCACCAGGCGGCCAGCGCGATGGCGATGACGCCCAGCACGACGGAGATGCCGATGAACAGGGCGGACCAGTTCACGCTGCGGCGGGCGGCGATCGTGACCTCGACCTGCTCGCCGAGATCGTTGAACA
>CALATR010000836.1 GCA_937891875.1 uncultured Pseudomonadota bacterium
CGTGGACATCATGCTCAGCGCGCTGCCGACCATCCTCAAGGAGAGCGAGTGCCAGGTGGTCGTCCTCGGCACCGGCAAGAAGGTCTTCGAGCGCATGGTCCGCGGCATGGAGGACATCTCGCCGAACGCCAAGGGCATCGTGCAGTTCAGCGCGCCGCTCGCGCACCTCATCACCGGCGGCGCGGACTTTATGCTCGTGCCCTCGCGCTTCGAGCCCTGCGGCCTCAACCAGCTGTACGCCCTGCGCTACGGCACCGTGCCACTCGTGCACGCGACGGGCGGGCTGGTCGACACGGTCGAGCCGGTGGACGTGCAGGCCGGGACTGGCACCGGCTACCGCTTCTGGCCCTACGACGCCGGTGCGATGCGCGCCGCCGCCGACGCCGCCCTGCGCCTCTTCCAAGACCATCCGGACGCGTGGCGGGCGCTACAGCTGCGCGGCATGGCCCAGACCCTGGACTGGGATCAGGCTGCGGCTGCCTACGAGCGGGTCTACGAGCAGGCAGCCGCCCGGCGCCGGGCGATCCTCGACGCGACCTGAGCGTCACCCATCACGGCGCCCCGCATCCCGAACCCTCACGGCTGGCCGACGGCGAGCCCACGACGGAGAGCGCCATGAGCGACGAGACGTACAGCCCGCCCGAGATCTGGACCTGGGATGCCGACAATGGCGGCAAGTTCGCCAGCATCAACCGGCCAGTCGCCGGAGCCACCCACGAGCGGGAGCTGCCGGTCGGCGAGCACCCCTTCCAGCTGTACTCGCTGGCCACGCCCAACGGGGTGAAGGTCACCATCCTGTTCGAGGAGCTCCTCGCGGCGGGACACACCGGTGCCGAGTACGACGCCTGGCTCATCGACATCTCCTCGGGGGATCAGTTCGGCAGCGGCTTCGTCGCGGCGAACCCCAACTCCAAGATCCCCGTCCTGGTCGATCGCAGCGGGGACGAGCCCCGGCGTGTGTTCGAGTCCGGCGCCATCCTGCTGCACCTGGCCCAGAAGTTCGGCGCGTTCCTCCCCGAGGATCCGCGGGAGCGTACCGAGGCACTCTGCTGGCTGTTCTGGCAGGTCGGCTCGGCACCGTACCTCGGCGGCGGGTTCGGCCACTTCTACGCCTACGCCCCGACGAAGATCCGCTACGCCATCGATCGCTTCGCCATGGAGACCAAGCGCCAGCTCGACGTGCTGGATCGGCACCTGGCGGAGAACGAGTTCATGGCGGGTTCGAGCTACTCGATCGCCGACATGGCCATCCTGCCCTGGTACGGCGCGCTGGTGTTGGGCAAGGTCTACGACGCGGCCACCTTCCTGTCGGTGCACGAGTACGAGCACGTGCAGCGCTGGACGAAGCAGCTGTGGGCGCGCGAGGCGGTGGCACGAGGCCGGAGGGTCAACCGGGCCTGGGGCGATCCCGCGGGGCAGGTCCGCGAGCGCCACGCGGCGTCCGATCTGGACCGTAGCTGAGAAGTGTACTGGCGGTGCGTTCGGAGAGTTTCGATTTCTGGTGGATCACACGGGGATCCTGAGGGTACCGAACTGGGCCGGTCTCGATCGAGGCCGCGACTATGACCCACGGAGGTTCCCATGCGTCTGACCCTGTTCGCCCCGCTCGCCCTGGTGCTCGCCGCGTCGCCCGCCCTGGCCGCCGATCCCGTCCACAGCGTCGAGAGCGAGAAGCCGTACGTGGCGTACGACTACGACGCGGGCAAGGAGATCGGCAAGTTCAAGGCCGGTGATGCCGTGTTCTCCTGGCAGGAGGGCTCCGATCCGGCGTTCGCCCACGCGCTCTTCTACAGCGCCGCCGGCGACGAGTACGAGTTCCGTCTGGTCAAGCAGACCGGCAACGGCTTCGACTCGATCGAGGGGCTGTGGGACATCCACCGCAACGGCGTGCTGTTGTGCGACGACTGCGTCGGCAAGGCGTACGGGCTGGACGGCGCGGTCGGCGACTACTTCAAGATCTACGTCGGCACGCCGTTCGCCTACGCCGAGAACTGGCTGTACAGCGGCTGGATCACGCACCGCTACGACTACTGATCCCCACCCACGGATCCCTCAGTCGGTCGGCGCGTCCCCGAGAGCCACGATGTGCTCGTAGTGGGCCGCGTCGACCGGCATGATCGACAGGCGCTGGCCCTTCTGGGCGACCAGCAGGCCGTCCAGCGCCGGGTCCGCCTTCAGCTCGTCGAGGGGGACGAGGCGGGCCAGGCGGCGCACGAACCCGACGTCGACACAGAACCAGCGAGGCTCCTCCCGGGTGGCCTTGGGGTCGTGGTAGTCGGAGTCGGGGTCGAACTGGGTGGCGTCGGGGTGGGCTGCGGCCGTGACCTCGGCGATGCCGACCACCCCGGGAGGCCTGCTCCTCGAGTGGTAGAAGAGCACCCGATCGCCGACGGCCATGTCGTCGCGCATGAAGTTTCGAGCGCGATAGTTGCGCACGCCGGACCAGGGGGTCGAGCCGTCGCGCTCCAGGTGATCGATGCCGTAGACGTCGGGCTCGCTCTTCATCAGCCAGTGGTTCACGGGCGCTCCTGGGCACGCACCAGGATCGGCGCTGCCGACGCCCGCGGGGTGCGAGCGTCGGCAGCATAGCGGACCGGCCGCGGGCGATCAGCGGCGGCGGCGCACGAACCCGAGCAGGCCGACCAGCCCGATCATCCAGGCGAGGGGGGCGCTGGACGAGGCGCTGTCGCAGCTGCAGCCGCCGGCGAAGTAGACGTCGGGCTCGACGCCGTCTGGGAAGTCGTCCGCCGGGTCGAGGGGATCGCTGCCCCGCTCGACCTCGACGCCGTCCTCCACGCCGCCATCGTCGGTGTCCGCGTCGGTCGGCGAGGTGCCGTGCTCGTAGACCTCGTCGCCGTCGAGCAGGCCGTCCTCGTCACTGTCGGTGTCGTTGGGATCGCTGCCGAACTCGTCGACCTCGCGACCATCCTCGAGCCCGTCGTCGTCGGTGTCGGCGTCGTTGGGGTCGGTGGACACCTCGTCGACCTCGCGACCGTCGAGCAGGCCGTCGTCGTCGCTATCGTCGTCGAGGGGATCGGTGTCGGTCTCGTTCACCTCGCGACCATCCTCGAGCCCGTCGTCGTCGGTGTCGGCGTCGTCGGGATCGGTGCCGTGGATGTTGACCTCGGCCCAGTCGGTGAGGCCGTCGCCGTCGGTATCGGCGAGGTCGTCGGACGGGTCGAGCGGGTCGGTGCCGTCGATCTCGACCTCGTCGCCGTCCTCACGGCCACCGTCGTCGGTGTCGACGTCGTTGGGGTCGGTGTCGTAGCGCTTGACCTCCTCGCCGTCGGAGAGGCGATCGCCGTCGCTGTCGGCGTCGGCGGGGTCGGTCTCCCACAGGGCGTCCTCCTCCCCGTCGTCGAGGCCGTCTCCGTCGGTGTCGCGCTCGGTCGGGTCGGTGCCCAGGTCCGGCGAGAGCTCCACGTCGTCGGTCAGCCCGTCTCCGTCGGTGTCGGCCAGGCGCGGATCGGTGCCGTGGCTCGTGACCTCGTCGAAGTCGGTGAGCCCGTCCCCGTCGGTGTCGCTGACCAGCGGGTCGGAGCCGTGCACGCGCACCTCCTCCCCGTCGGGCAGGCCATCGCCGTCGGTGTCGGCCTGGTCGGGCGCGGTGCCGAGCAGGGCCTCCAGCGCATCGGACAGGCCGTCGCCGTCGGTGTCGAGACCGTCCACGTCGTCGAGCGCCCCCAGCGGGTCGGTGCCCTCCGCGATCTCGACCCCGTCGGTCACCCCGCCACCATCGGTGTCGCGGTCCCAGGGGTCGGTGCCGTGCACGTCGAGCTCGTCCGCGTCGGTGAGGCCGTCACCGTCGCTGTCGGCAGAGAGCGGATCGGTCTCGGTGTCGGCGACCTCCTCCCCGTCGAGCAGGCCGTCGCCGTCGGTGTCGTCGGCGAGCGGGTCGGTGTGGTGCAGCCACAGCTCGGCGCCGTCTTCGAGGCCGTCCTCGTCGCTGTCGGCGCGGGTCGGGTCGGTGCCGTAGACCTCGGTCTCGACGCCGTCTTCGATGCCGTCGTCGTCGGTGTCGGTGTCGGCGGGATCCGTGCCCAGGCCCACCTCTTCCGCATCGAACAGCCCGTCCTCGTCGGTGTCCGCGTCGAGGGGATCGCTGTGGTGGCTGTACAGCTCGTCTCCGTCGAGCAGGCCGTCCCCGTCGGTGTCGTCGAGCTCGGGATCGGTGCCCAGCAGGCCCTCCAGAACGTCGGACAGGCCATCGCCGTCGGTGTCGGTCAGGTCGACTTCGCCGTCGTCGCCCGCGTCGAGAGGATCGGTGCCGTTCGCGACCTCCTCCCCGTCGCCCACGCCGCCCTCGTCGCTGTCGACGAGGAGGGGGCTGGTGCCGTGGGTGTCGACCTCGGCCCCGTCGGAGAGGCCGTCGTTGTCGGTGTCGACGTCCAGGGGGTCGGTGTCGTGCAGGTCGACCTCGTCCCCGTCGGACAGGCCGTCCCCGTCGGTGTCGGCGCGGTCTGGATCCGTGCCGTGGGTGAGCACCTCCAGGCCGTCGGTCAGGCCGTCGCCGTCGGTGTCAGCGAGCTCGGGATCGGTGTCGTACACCCGCACCTCGAGGCCGTCGGACAGCCCGTCGTCGTCGGAGTCGAAGTCGATCGGGTCGGTGCCCCGGTCGAGCTCCTCCGCGTCGAACAGGCCGTCGTTGTCGCTGTCGCGATCCCGGGGATCGGTCACCCCGTCCACCTCGACCTTGTCGCCGAGCCCGTCACCGTCGCTGTCCGCGTTGTCGTGATCGGTGCCGATCTCCAGGATCTCCGCCGCGTCGGTGAGGCCGTCGCCGTCGAGATCGCCCAGGGCGTCCAGGGGGTCGGTGCCGTAGACCAGCTCGGCGCCGTCGGTCAGGCCGTCGTCGTCGCTGTCGTCGTCGTAGGGATCGGTGCCCTTGTCCAGCTCCTCGCCGTCGGGGATGCCGTCGTTGTCGGAGTCGGGGTCGAGGTAGTCAGGAATGCCGTCGCCGTCGGTGTCGTCGTTGGTCGGGTCCCCATCGCCGTCGGTGTCCTCGTCGATGGTGGGGATGCCGTCGCCGTCGTCGTCGGGATCCAGGTAGTCGGGGATGCCGTCGCCGTCGGAGTCGTCGTCGGTCGGATCGCCGTCGCCGTCGAGATCCTCGACCGAGGTCAGCACGCCGTCGCCGTCGTCGTCGGGGTCGAGGTAGTCGGGGATGCCGTCACCGTCGGAGTCGTCGTCGGTGGGATCTCCGTCGCCGTCGATGTCCTCGTCGCGGGTCAGGACGCCATCGTTGTCGTCGTCCCCGTCGAGGTAGTCGGGCGTACCGTCGCCGTCGGAGTCGTCGCTGTAGGCGCCGTCGC
>CALATR010000837.1 GCA_937891875.1 uncultured Pseudomonadota bacterium
AAGGTCGAGAAGCAGCGCGGCGTCTACGCGGCCGGGCGCTTCGTCCGGGTGGACAAGGCGGAGCAGTCGAAGTCGAAGAAGGACGATCCGAACGCCCACATCCCGGACTGGGCTCGCAACCAGCAGCGCCGCCGGGAGAGTGCTGTGAGCGCGCCGGAGGTCAAGGCGACCCCCACCGCGACGGACCCGCTGGAGCGGCTGAAGCAGATCATCGCGCAGAAGAACGACGAGGCGGCGGCGAAGCGCGACAAGGCCTCGGACGCGGCGTCGCGCATGGCGAAGTCGGAGCCCGCAGCGGCGCCTCCCGAGCAGGAGCTGTCCCTCGAGGACCGCCTGCCACCCGCGCCGAGCACCTCCGGCCGGGTGTCCAAGGCCGGTCGTCTGCGCAACACGTCGGCGAGGCGGCCGACCGCCCGCGCGATGCCGTCGAAGCCCTCGAAGGCAAAGGCGTACGCCGCGGGTCGCTCTCCGCACCCTGCCGAGCAGCACCAGGGTCCGCCCGAGGACCTGCCGGTGGAGATGCGGCGCCCGCCCATCGTCGATCCCAACGCGAAGAAGCCGGTGAAGCGGAAGAAGACCTACGGCGCCGGCCGCGGGCCCGACCGCTCGCAGCCCAAGGCTCCGAAGGACATCCCGATCGAGATGCGCCGGCCGCCTCGGGTGGGCAAGGCTGCGCGAGGCTCGGAGGCGCCGGCCCGCGCCACCCGGATGGCCGCGGGTCGTCAGGGAGAGCAGGCGCCCGCTCCCACCAAGAAGACCGATCTGCCGGTCGAGCTGCGCACTCCGCCCCGTCCCGGTGCGCCCGCCGCCCCGCCGGCACCAACGCCGGAGGCCGCTCCGGCCCCTGCGGCGAAGGCCGTCGCCGCGCCCGCAGCAGAGCCTGTCGATCGAACTCCGCCCAAGCCCAAGCCCCCTCCCGCACCCGTGGAACGCGCCATCCCGTCGCCCGGAGGCGGTGGCATGGACGATCTCTTCGGCATGGCGAGCATGGAGGGTCCGATGCGGATCGGGCGACGCAGCCGCAAGAAGGCGTCCGCCGAGACCGAGAAGGCCAAGCCCGAGGCACCCAAGGGTCCCGCGCAGCCGCCATTCCCGATCCCAAAGCCCGGGCTCGCGGCCAAGAAGGGCACGTCTGCAGAGCCGGAGCCGGACGGCGAGTGATCGGCGAGGAACGCCGGCACTCCCTCAAGGAGTGAACAGCAGGAAGGCCGCCAGCGCGAGGCTCGCCAGGAGCGCGAGTCCGGCGATGATCCATGCGGTCCGGGTGTCCGACTGAGGGTCCGGACAGGCGGGCTCCGCAGGGGGCGCCTTGTGCTCGGGGTCCGCTTCCCGCGGCGGCGCCAGCCCGAAGAGGGGCACCGTGTCGTTGCTGCTGATGGTGAGCGGGTCGTCGAGCCACTCTCCCCGCAGCCGCTCGTCGATGCTGAAGTCCTCGTCCTTGGCGACGTCGGCGAACAGCAAGGAGTCGCGGGTCGCGCCAGGTCCGAAGCCCCCGTAGGGCGCCCCCGGCGGAGTCGGCGCCTGCACCGCGTCCTCGGCCGCCCACGGCTCGGTGCTGCCGGTCGGCGTCACGGGCGGGGGCGGAGGTAGACCTATCGGCATCCTCCGCGGTCGAACGGGAGGAGGGACAAGCAGCACTTCCGACGGCTCATCGCCTTCGGGTTCGTCCCTGCGGGGCCCCATGGCCTGCCTCCAGACGATCGTTGTATCGGATCGATCGTCGTGGACTTCATGACAAACTGCTTACGATCGTCGCCTGCGGAACAGCACCAGGAAGCCCGTGAGGAAGGGCCAGGTTGCGGTACCGCCGGCTCCGCTGCACCCGCCGCAGCCCTTCCGCGGCCCGTCCTGGACCGGCAGCTCGGTCGACAGCGAACCGGTGTTGGCCGGGTCGTGGCGCGGGCGTGGCCAGGGGGTCACGCCGTCCGCCGGGCCGTCGGTGCGCCAGGCGAAGACGAGTCCGTCCCGGGTGGTGACGACCACGTCGAGGAAGCCGTCCCCGTCGATGTCGCCGACCGAGGGGCCGCCCATGGCCCAGCCACCGTGGAACTTGGGGAAGCCCGGGGCGAGCGCGCCGCTGGCGTCGTGGGCGTAGAGCAGGTGACCGCTCGAGGTCGAGAGCACCTCGGGCACGCCGTCCCCGGTGATGTCGGCGATGGCGGGTGCGGTCAGGAAGGCGGGGCCGTCCACCTGACGGGGGAAGCCGGCCAGGGGCTCGCCGGTGGCGCCCGACCAGGCGAAGAGGCCGTGCTGGTGCTCCGAGTAGCGGGTCGACGCCAGGGACAGGATGTACTCCAGGCTGGCCGCGCCAACGACCAGGTCGGGCACGCCGTCTCCGTCGAGGTCGCCCATGGCGGGCGCGTTGGCCATCTGGACCGCCGCACTCGCGTCCAGGGTGGACCGAGAGCCGCGGCTCTCAGCCGTGAAGTCCACCTCCAACGCCGGCTCTCCGTCGTCGTGGATCGGGCCGTCCGGGGACAGCATCGCGGCGGACGCGATCTCGAGATCGCCGTCGCCGTCGAGATCGCCGAGGGCGGCGGGGGTCGGGTGGCCTTCGCCGATCACGGGAAGGAGCGTGTCGTTGTAGGCTCCGAAGCGCTCGACGGTCAGGGTCTTGGTGGCCGACTCGAGGTCCACCAGGTGGATCACGCCAGCCACGCCCTCGGGCACCTCGCCCGTGCCGACGATGGCGTCCAGGTCTCCGTCTCCATCGACGTCGCCGACCGCAGGAGGCGCGATGATCCGGGCGCCGGACACGCCGCAGACGTCGTCGTGGCACAGGCGGAGCG
>CALATR010000838.1 GCA_937891875.1 uncultured Pseudomonadota bacterium
CACTGGCGGGAGTCCAGCGGCACGGCGCGTCCCTCGATGAAGACGTTTGTCACGCTGGTGGTCAGCTCCAGGGGATCGCCGTCGTAGACGACCACGTTGGCGACCTGACCCGCGGCGATCCCGCCCCGGCGGGGCAGGCCGAACACCTGGCCCGGGCGCACGGTGATCGCGTGGATGGCGGCATCGTGGTCCAGACCACCGCGCACGGCGTTTCCGGCCGACTGACGCAGCAGCCGCGCGTTGTGGGTCGAGAACGTCGAGATCAGCACCGGCACGCCGGCCGCCTCGAGCAGCGCGGCGTTGTCGGCGCGGCCGTAGACCTGATCGAAGCCGCCGGCGCCGTACACCATGGGGTCGACGATGACCGGCACCGGTCGATCGAGGCTGTTCGCGAGGTCGTCCGCGAGCATCCACGCCTCGGCCCCGCCGGAGATCACGATGTGCACGCGCTCCTCCTTGGCGAAGCGCAGCAGGGCCTCGATGTCGGCTGCTCGGTCCGCACCCAGGATCAACGGGATCTTCCGCTCGATGACGGGCTGCAGGGCGGCCAGGTTGCGGGGGTCCGTCAGGTAGCCCTCGGCGCCATCCTTGCTGAACGGCACCTTCTTCCTGGCGAATGCCCGCGCGTCATCGAGCGCGGCCCGCAGATCGGCGAGGGCGCCGGCCCGGCTGGGTCCACCCAGGCTCGCCACCACGGCGACCGCCGGCGAGCCCTGGTCGAGCGCCTCCGCCTGGGTCGCACCGGCGAGGTCCACGAAGGCCGCCGTGCCCGCCAGCCGCCCACCCTGGGGCAGGACCAGCGCGGAGGTCACCCCCTCCATGCGGGTCACGGGGATCAGCGTGCTGCGCGGATCGTACGCGTCGACCACCCGCAGGGCCGCCCCGTAGGGACCCCCGTGGTCGTCGGCGTTGCGGGTGCCGCCCTCCAGGCCGACCTCGACCAGGCCCATCTGGGTCGACACCTCGACGAGGCCCGCGGTCACGGTGCGACCGGAGGTGTCGACCACCGCGCACGACCTCCCGTTCCAGGCGGCGGTGTCCCCGGTCACCTCGAGCTCCACCCCGACCGCGGCGATGCGTCCGTCCACCAGCACCAGCGAGACGTTGTCCTTCGGCCCATCAGGCAGGTACACCCTGGACAGTCCCTTCTTCGGAACCAGCGCCGTGCAGTCCGCCTGGGCCAGGTCCTGGGGCAGCTCGTGCCGATCGGGACCGGCCAGGGCCAGCCCGGGGATCAGCGCCAGGCACGCGATCATCCGGCTCATGGGGCCACCTCCCGACCGACTTCGAAGTCCGACCACGGGGGCGGCCGATCCATGTCGTACACCAGCGAGCCCCCCACGAAGACCAGCCGCGCCTGGGCATACACGCTGAACGGGTCGCGGGTCCAGACGACCACGTCCGCCCGCTTGCCCGTCGCCAGCGAGCCCGTCGTGTCCTCGACCCCCAGCGCCCACGCCGGGTTCAGGGTGATCCAGGTCAGCACATCGCCGGCGGACAGCTCGATGCCCGCCTCCTTGCCGCTGCGCCAGGCCTTGGCCGCCTCCTGGTTGAGGCGCTGGATGCCGATGGCCGAGTCGCTGTGCACGATGGCGCGCCCGCCGGCCTGGTGGACCAGCGCGGCGTTCTGGGGGATGCCATCGTACGCCTCCATCTTGAAGCCCCACCAGTCGGCCCAGGTACTCACGGAGATCTCGTGCTCGGCGAGGAGATCGCGGATCTTGTACGCCTCGAGCGCGTGGTGGAACGACCGCACCTTGAAGCCGAACTCGTCGCCCAGCTGCATGAACGCGAGCATGTCGTCGGCCCGGTAGCAGTGGACCTGGGGCAGGATCCGCCCCTCCATCACGCCCACGAGCGTCTCGAGCTCGAGATCGCGGTCCGGCGGCGGCGGCACGGGATCGGGCCGCGGAGACTTCGGCTTCTTGCCGGCCTCGACCCGCGCGCCGTTCTCCTCCTCCCACCGCTCGAGCGCCTCCTCGGCCTTCTTCGCCTTCTTCCCCCACTCTGCCCACCTCGCCTGGTAGGACTCGGCCCGCAGGAAGGCGCTGCGCTGACCGTGCAGGTTGCCCATGCGCGTGGACGGTCCGCGGGTCTCGTAGACCCGCTTCGGGTTCTCCCCGCAGGCCATCTTCACCGTCTCCGGCGCGCCCGGGAAGCCCTCCCACGTGACGAGGTCGCCGGCCGCGGCGCCGGCGGGCGGCTCGACGAACGCCAGCTTCGACTTGTCGGCGTCCGAAGCGCAGAGGACCATCGCCTGCGACTCG
>CALATR010000839.1 GCA_937891875.1 uncultured Pseudomonadota bacterium
CACAGGAGGATGGCGTCACCCTCGCGCAGGTGGACCGCCTGGTGCACGTCGACGTCGACCTGCCGCTCCGAGCCGAGAGAGCGGGCGAGGACGTGGGCCTCTGGGTGAGACGCGGCGTCCTCCGCCGACAACAGGTCGTTGTCGACGAACATGTTCACCATCGTGTGGTCACGGGTGAGGGCGGTCATGCGCCCGTCGCGCATCAGGTAGGCGCGGCTGTCGCCGACGTGGGCGACGACCGCGATGTCCCCGCGGATGGCGACCGCGACGATGGTGGTCGACATGCCCATGAGCCGGTGGCTCTTGCGGCCGGTCTCGTAGATGGCGCGGTTGGCCATCGTGATGGCGTCGACCAGGGCGGACTGCAGGTCGTCCGTGTCGTCCTTGAGGCCCTGGGCGACGGTGCGCACGGCGAGCGCTGCCGCCTGCTGTCCGCCCGTGTGCCCACCCACGCCGTCGCACACGATGCCGAGCACCGTGTCGCCGACCTCGAACACGCCGAGCGCGTCCTGGTTGTCCCCGCGAACGCGGGCATCGCTGCCGTAGCCAAAGGCGACCTTCAAGGGGCTCCCCGAGGCGTGTTGCCGGATGAGTGGGTGAGACGCCCCCCCAAACCCGGGGTGCGTGCCACACAGAGCATAATCGGTGCGTATGCTCGCGGACTGACCCTGGAATGGCTTGGAGGGTTCATGACCCGCTGGTGGACCGGATCGGCCCCCAGATTGCTCGCCCTCGTGACCGCTGGCGGCGCCCTCGCTGCGATGGCGCTCGCGGCTGCTCCGCCGCCCGAGATCGGGGAGGGGGTGGTGGCCACGGACCACCGGCTGGCCTCGGAGGCCGGGGCGGAGATCCTGCGGAGCGGGGGAAACGCGGCGGACGCGGCGGTGGCGGCCGCACTCGCGGCGGGGGTGGTGCAGTCGGCGGGCAGCGGCCTCGGGGGAGGCGGCTTTGCGGTCGTCGTCGAGCCCGGTCCCGACGGCGCGCGCGCGGTGCTGGACTTCCGGGAGGTCGCCCCGGCGGGCGCGACCCGGGACATGTACATCAAGGACAACGGCAAGGTGTCGAGCAAGCGCTCCCGGCGCGGGGCGCTGGCGGTCGCGGTTCCGGCCGAGAGTCGGGGTCTCGCGCGGCTCCTGGCCGAGCGAGGCAGCCTGCAGCCGATGAAGGTCGCAGCTCCGGCCATCCGGCATGCGAGCCAGGGCTACGTGGTCGAGGCCCACCTGGCCGAGGCCCTGTCGCGCACGAAGTACGACGAGGTGCAGGCGCTGTTCTCGGTGGACGGGACCCTGGCGGTTCGGGGCGTGCGGGTGAAGAACAAGGCGCTGGCGGGCACGCTGAAGCGCTGGGCGGCGAGCCGGGGCGAGGATCTGCACACCGGTCGCGGGGCGGCGGCGATCGCTGCGCGCATGGCCTCGGACGAGGGCCTGGTCACGGCGGACGACCTGGCGCGGGTCATGCCGAAGGACCGCGCCCCCATCGTCACCCACTTCGGCGAGCACACGCTGATCACGATGCCCCCACCCAGCTCGGGCGGGGTCGTGCTGGCCCAGGTGCTCCAGGTGCTCGACGGCTACGACCTCGAGTCCCTCGGGCACAACAGCAGCGACTACCTGCACCTGATCACCGAGGCGATGAAGCATGCCTACGCCGATCGGGCGCACCACCTGGGCGATCCCGACCACGTGAAGGTGGACGTGGACCGCCTGCTGGGCGACGCCCGCATCGACGCCATCCGCCACGAGGTCTGGCCGGGTCGCACCTTCGGTCCCGAGCACTACGGCGCCCTCATCGCCCCGCCGACCGACGGTGGCACCCAGCACATCTCCGTGCTCGACAAGGACGGCATGGGGGTCGCGCTGACGACGACCATCAACACCAGCTTCGGCTCGGGAGTGGTCGTGTCGGACCTGGGCCTGCCGCTGAACAACGAGATGGACGACTTCAGCGCCCAGCCTGGAGCGCCGAACGCCTACGGGCTCGTCGGGAGCGAGGCCAACGCCGTGGCGCCCGGCAAGCGCCCCCTGTCGTCGATGACCCCGACCGTCGTGCTCGACAAGGAGGGCCGGGTGGTCATGGTCATCGGCGCGTCCGGCGGCAGCACCATCATCTCCGGCACCCTGCAGGTGTACCTGAACATGGCCGTGTTCGACATGGACCCGCAGGCCGCGGGCTCAGCGCCGCGGATCCACCACCAGTGGCTGCCCGACACACTCTTCGTCGAGCCGGAGATCCCGCTGGATGTCAGGCAGAACCTGGAGAAGCGCGGACACACCCTCGACGTCCGCCCCGGCTTCACCGCCGTCCAGGCCGTCCGCAAGCGCGCGGGCGGCGTCGTGGAAGGCGGCAGCGATCCGCGGAAGGGCGGCTGGCCGGCGGGGACACGATGAGGCGATGAGGGCGATGCGGCGGTGATGAGGGCCGTGGAGGAGGCACTCGAAGCGGGAGGCGTGGGCTGCGGATGCTACGAGTGGATCGAGCTTGGATTGGGAGGTTTCGAAGAAGCAGAGTCCACGGAGAGGGGAGAGGAAGGCCCGGCGACAGCCAACCCCCCGTTCCAACCGAGAGGACTGCTCTCCGGCCGGAAGAGCCCCTTCAAGGCCACTTCACACCAGAGCGAGGCCCACCGGTCCGCGACCCGCCAAGCCCCCCTCCGTCAGACCTCCGGTCCTCCGCTCCTCCGTGTTGAAAACCGGCTTTCAATCAGCCAACTCTCCCACGACCCGCCACGCCCCCCTCCGTGGCCCTCCGAGCCTTCGTGCCTTCGTGCCTTCGTGGTGAGGGCAGTCCCCGACGCGCGTCCCGCCCAGATCCCACCCCGCACCCGTGGACGCTCTCGACTCAGACGCTCTCCAGCACCTTCTCGAGCGCCACGCGGTCCTTCACGACCGCGCCGATCTGGCTCACGGTCAGCGCCGCCACGGCCGCAGCGAGCTCGCCGCAGCGATCCGGCGACCAGCCCCGGCACAGGCCGAAGAGGTAGCCGCCGGCGTAGGCGTCGCCGGCGCCCGTGGTGTCGATCGCGTTGACCTTGCGGATTCCGACCCGGTGCAGCTCGCCCTCGTGCACGATGAGCGAGCCCTTGCGGCCCATCTTGACGATGACGGTGCGCACGCTGTGCTCGCGGGCGATCTTCTCGACCGCCTGCTCGGGATCGAGGCCCGTCAGCGCGCGTGCCTCCTCTTCGTTGAGGAAGACGACGTCGACGTGGTCGCTGATCACCTTGTGCAGGGTCTCACCGAGCACGGCGATGACGAACGGATCGTTGACGTCCAGCGACACCTGGCCGCCGCCGTCGTGCACCGCCTGCATGGCCTCGATGACCATGTCCCGGGCGACCGGATCGGTCAGCATGTAGCCCTCGAAGTGGCCGACCTTGCTGCCGCGGATGGTCTCGACGAAGTCGCCGAGGTCGTGCATGGAGGTCGCCGCACCGAGATCGGTGACCATGGTGCGCTCGGCGTCCTGCTGGCTGATGATCGCCAGGCACTTCCCGGTGGCAGCGGTGCGGGTCACCTTGAGCGCGTGCCGGCCGCAGGTCTCGTCGAGCTTGGCCCCGTACATCCGGCCCATCTGGTCGTCGCCGACCTGACCGCAGAAGATGGCCTCGCCGCCGAGCAGTCCGACGGTGGCGACGGTGTTCGCGCACGATCCGCCCGAGTCGAAGGTCACCTTCAGCTCACGCACCGCGGAGTACGCCTGTTCCCAGGTCTCGTGGTCGACCATGTGGGTCGTGCCGCGGGCCAGGTGCAGGTCGCCGAGCACGGCGTCGTTGTCCACGACGACGAGGGCGTCCATCAGTGCGTTGCCGACACCAGCGAGCTCGATGTTCATGCGCCCTCCTCCTGGGACTCGAGCCAGCGCTCCGCCTCGAGCGCGGCCATGCACCCGCTACCGGCGGCGGTGATCGCCTGGCGGTAGACGTGATCCTGGACGTCACCGCAGGCGAACACGCCCTCGATGTTGGTCCGGGTCGAGTCCGCGGCGGTCTTCAGGTAGCCGTTGGGCTCATGGTCGAGGAAGTCGAGGAAGGGCTGGGTGTTGGGCACGTGGCCGATGGCCAGGAAGAGGCCCTCGGCGGCGAGGTCGCTCTCCTCGCCGGTGACGAGGTTCTTCAGGCGCACGGCCTCGACCTTCTTGTCGCCCTTGACCTCGATGACCTCGCTGTTCCAGACGAACTCGATCTTGTCGTTCTTGAACGCCCGGTCCTGCATGATCTTCGACGCGCGGAGCTCCTCGCGGCGGTGCACGATGATGACCTTGCTGGCGAACTTGGTGAGGAAGGTCGCCTCCTCCATGGCCGAGTCACCGCCGCCCACGACGACGACCGGCACGTTCTGGAAGAAGAAGCCGTCGCAGGTGGCGCAGGCGCTGACGCCGTGGCCCATCAGGCGCTTCTCGCTGGGCAGCCCGAGCCAGCGGGCGGAGGCGCCGGTCGCGATGACGACGGCGTCGGCCTCGATGGTCTCGTCGTTGCTGGTGTGCAGCTTGAACGGACGCTGGGACAGGTCCGCGCTGACGACCTCGTCGTAGGAGAACGTGGTGCCGAAGCGGGCGCACTGGGCCTTCATCCGCTCCATGAGCTCCGGGCCCATGATCCCCTCGGGGAAACCTGGGAAGTTGTCCACGTCGGTGGTGATGGTCAGCTGGCCGCCCGGCTGCAGTCCCTCGAGGACGTGCGGCGTCAGGTTGGCGCGAGACAGGTAGAGGGCGGCAGTCAGGCCTGCGGGGCCGGAGCCCAGCACGACGACGCGAGGAGTGGACACGGGCGCTCCAGGAGATGGAGAGTGGGGCCCCTCCGTTTAAGGACGGCCCGCCCCCGGGTCAACGCGGTGCAACGCAGGGCCGCGTGGACCGGCGACCGCGCCCAGGCCGAGGCCCGTCAGCCACACGCCGAACGCCTCGGGATCGTCGGCGTTGGGTGCGGCCAATACGCTGTCGTCGATCGGGTCGGTCTGCAGGCGTGCCGCCACCGCGGCGCGCTGATCGGGGGTGAGCCAGCGGATGTCCGAGCCCCGGGTCGTGGCGCGCAGGTCCAGCGCTACGTCATTGAGGCCGATCTCGAGCTCCTCCAGCGGGGGCAGCGCACCATCACGGACCAGGAGCAGCGCGGGGATCGCCTCGGGCCAGGGGCGCTGCATCGCCAGGTCGAAGGCGGCCTGTCGCTCGGCGAGCATGGTGTCGCCGAGGGGGCCCGCGGCGTCCAGATCGACCTCGGTCGGGGTGCGCCGGGGGGCGGGGAGGGGATCGCCGGTCAGCGGGTCGGACAGGAGCTGGGCAGGCACGGTGTCGACGAGGCCGGTGGGCAGTCCGACCAGCTTGCGCGCCCGCCGCAGGTGGCGATCGCCGGGAGCCAGGAACCACGCCTGCTCCAGCAGTCCGAAGGCGGTGCGGTGGTCGCCCTGCTGGTCCAGCGCGAGCGCCACCTCCGCCTGCACCTCGGGCAGTTCGGCGCGCTTCAGGGCCTCCCGGTAGAGACGGTCGAGGTCAGGCACGGCGTCGGGGTGGTGACGGGCGACGGTGAGCAGGCCGACCCAGCCGTCGGGGGTGGTCTCGCGCTCGGCGACAAGCTGGGTCCAGATGTCCAGGGCCTCCTCGACCCGGCCCGCGGCGATCAGCTCGTCGGCGAGATCCCTGCGGAGGGGACGGCTCTTGGGGTGGCGCTCGAGGGCGGTCTGGGCCTCGATCAGGCTGGACGGCTCGTTCCACTGCACCGCCGCGACCAGGCGATCGCGCAGGGAGGAGAGACGGCCGGCCTCCTTGTCGTCGACCGACCAGGTGACCTCCAGCACGTAGCTGCCGCGCACGGCGACCCAGCGCTCGACCGTGATGCCGTCGACGTCGTCGATGTGCGCCACCTGGTGCAGCCCCGGCACGCCGGCGATGGTCGCCGCCTCCTCGGGGTCGAGGGTGATGAGGTGCTGCCACTCGCTCTGGAGATCCTCCCGCATGGCGGCGAGCTCTTCGGTCGCGACGGCGGGCCCGGTGCGACGGCGGACCCGCGCGGCGAACCCTCGGCGGATGTCGGCGAGGCTGGTGTAGCCCCGGGTCCCCTGGACCAGGCCGGTCTTCCAGGTTCGAGGGGCGCTGTAGACCAGGTCGCGGTGACGTGAGGGCTCGAAGCTGTCCGGCAGCCGCGCCATCGTGTCCTCGATGCGGATGAGCCGGGCGCCCTGCCACCACAGCAGGCCCAGGAGGACGGCGGTGCTGGCCGCGCAACCCAGGATGAAGCTCAGGTTCCAGCCCTTGCGGCGCTCCAGTCCGGGAGGGTCGAGCACCAGGGCGAGCAGGCCGCCGGTCACGAGGCCGCCAGTGTGGGCCCAGTTGTCGGTGGTCTCGGACATCCAGCCGATGCCGTAGATGAGGATCAGGTAGGGCAGCAGGGCCCAGCCGAACACGATGCGGGCGCGATCCGGGAGCAGGCCGAAGCGCACGAAGCCGAAGACGGTGGCGGCGGCGACCACGCCCAGCACGCCGCCCGACGCGCCGAGGCTGCCCGCGGCCGGGGTGAAGGTCATCGACAGGACGCTGCCGCCGAGCACCGACATGATGAAGATGACCAGCAGGTTGACCCGGCCCAGCGCCCGCTCCAGGAACCAGCCGATGTAGACGAGCATGAGGAGGTTGCTGGCGATGTGACCGACGCTCCAGTGGGTGAAGCCGGCGGTCAGCATCCGCCAGACCTCGCCCTCCTCGAGCACGGCGGGCTGCCACAGCTGGAGCGTGTCGCGGACCTCCATCGCGTCGCCGGTGCGCATGAGCCACCACAGGCGGATCTGGACGCCGACCAGCAGGGCCGTCATCCAGGGCGGGCTGCCGGCGGTGTAGCGATCGGACCACTCGCGGCGGCGATCATCGCGGAGGCTGTGGAACAGGTCCAGCTCGGCAGCGGGGACGAAGGCCTCGCCGGTGACGGGCTCGAAGCGGACCTGGGCGGTCGGGGGGACGCGGCCGTCGGCGACCCGCTGCTCCCACTGCTCCCAGGTCAGGGTCTCCTCTTGCTGGTCGATTCGAATCGTAACCAAGCGCGTCACTCCGAGGATTGCGTCGAGCGGGCGGGCCGGTGGTCGCTTACCTCGCCGTAACCGAAAGCTGTGCCCCAACACGGTTGCGAGACGACCGGTGATCGACGTCGACCATGGCCTGGAACAGGCCCGACATGCCCTGCCCATCTTCCCCTTGCCCCGGAGCGTGCTGCTTCCGGGCGCGATGTTGCCCCTGCACGTCTTCGAGCCGCGCTACCGGGCGCTGGTCGCGCACTGCCGGGACGGGTGGGAGCTCATGGGGATCGCCACGCTGAAGCCCGGGTACGAAGCCAACTACGAGGGGCGCCCGGAGGTCTTTCCGGAGGTCGGCATCGGGCGGATTGTCGCGTTCCAGCCCTTGCCGGACGGCCGATCGAACATCCTGCTCCAGTACGTGGGCCGGGGCTCGATCGTGCGGGAACTCCCGTCGGAGCATCCCTTCCGGGAGGTCGAGGTCGAGCTGCGCCAGACCCGCCCCCCCCGGGACGCCACCGTCTATGACGAGGTCCGCGCCCTGGTCGCAGCCATCGGCGGCCTGTCCGACGCCGCGCGGGAGGAGGCCGTGCGCCTGGCCCGCCTCGAGGGCTCCGAGCTGCTGGACACCCTCGCCCGCAAGCTCCTGCAGACCCCCGACGACCAGCGCGTCTACCTGGGCGAGGACGCGATCGAGCGCCGCGGCCAGCAGATCGTCGGGGCGCTGGGGGAGCTGCTGGCTTCGGCGACCGCGTCGTCGGGCGAGGCCTGAGGCTGGCGGGGTTCCGTTCGTGAGCAGTGTCGTGTGGACAGACTGGGTCGGTCTGCTCTGGGCACCGCTCGGCACAGAGGCACAGAGGCACAGAGAGGTGCGCAGAGGGCGGTCGTGAGGGTCGGAGGCCGGTCATCGGGCGGAGGCGCAGGCCCGACGGGAGGCCAAGAGGGGGTCAGAGTTGACGAGGGTGCAGGTGGGGCGCCTCCAGGGGGTCAGGACGAGAGAGGTTGCATCCTGCCGCGTGGAAGTCCAACCCCTCACGTCCTGACCCCGTGAGTCCGGAGCCGGGATCTTCCAGCCGAGAGGCGTCCTGCTGGCCAGGAACAGGCGACCGGGTCCATGAATCCGCCGCCGCCAGCCCGACGCCGTCCGACCCTCCGCGCCGTCTCTCTGCCCCCTCTGTGCATTCCTCTGTGCCTCTGGGCCTCTGTGCCGAGCACCGCAACGACCCTCCCCCAGACTCTGCCTTCCCGATCCGCCACCTCAACCGCTCACCGCGTCGATCTCCTCCTGCACGACGGCATCACCATCCCGGTCCGGCACCCGCTCCTTCGCCAGCCGACCCAGGCACCACACCGCGGCCGCCCGGACGACCGGCTCCTCGTGGGTCAGTGCCGCGGTGGCGGGCGCGATGCCGCCAGGATCCCCGAGGTTGGCGAGCACGAGCAGGGCGTTGCGCTTGAGGCCGGCGGCGCCGGGTCGGCGGAGGGGGGTGCCAGTGAAGCGGTCGAGCACGGCCTCGTCGGGGGTGGCGAGCAGCTCGGGCAGGTCGATGAAGGCGTTCCTCGGCAGCAGGTCCGGGTGAGGCTCGGGGGCGGCGGCGTGGTTGTGGGGGCAGACCTCCTGGCAGAGGTCGCAGCCGAAGAACCACCTTCCGAAGCCTGCTCTCAAGGGTCTGGGCGGCAGGTCTCGCGCCTCGATGGTCCAGTAGGCGATGCAGCGGGTGGCATCGAGGGAGAACGGCGCGGGGAACGCATCGGTCGGGCAGCGATCGAGGCAGCGGGTGCAGCGACCACAGAAGTCCGGGCGGGGGAGGGGGGGATCGGGCGGCAGCTCGCAGTCGAGGAAGAGCACGGCGAGGAAGAACCACGAGCCCCGGGACGGCACGATGGCGAGGGTGTTCTTGCCGAGGAAGCCCAGCCCGGCCAGGCGCGCCCACGAGCGCTCGAGGATGGGGGCCGCGTCGACCCCGCCCCAGGATCCGACCCCGTGCTCACGGGACAGGGTCTTCTTGAGGCTGCGCAGGCGCTTGCCGACCAGGTTGTGGTAGTCGCGGCCCCAGGCGTAGCGAGCGACCCTGCCGGTCAGACCTCCCGGATCGGGCGGTGGTGAGACCGCGTGGTCCCACGCCAGCACCACGGCCGAGCGCGCCTCGGGCAGCCGCTCGGCAACATCCGCGCGCGGATCGCGACCCCTGGCGAGGTAGCCCATCTCGCCGTGGTGGCCGGCGGCGATCCAGGCGTCGTAGACGTCGATCCCGGGGGTCGGGCGGACCATCGGCGCGACCCGGACCGCGGTGAAGCCGAGCTCTGTGGCCAGACGATCGATGGTGGCGCGCGTCAGCATGGCCCGGCGGTTAACCCGGCGGCGTGCGACTCCTGATCCCCGCCGTGCTGCTCCTCGCCGCCTGTGAGCCCGACTGCCCCGCGCCGTCGGACGTGGACGGCACCTGGCTGCTCCATTCCGTGGTCATGACGCAGGAAGGCGGCGATGATCCGGCCTTTCCCAGCTATCACTCCCCGGCCAACGGCACCCATGCCTGGGCGCTCACCTGGGGCTCGAGCGAGCTCGGCGACGTCGACGTGAAGCTCGACGGACGGGACATGAGCGGCGTCGGCGCCTGGGATCCCTACGCCTGCGGGGCCTTCTCGCTGGACGTGAGCGGCACCCACATGGGCGAGACCGGCACCCGGCACGCCTTCGAGGCGACGCTCGACCTGGTCCTGTGGGACGACCGTCTGGATGGCGCCTATGAGTGGGCTGAGGACTGGACCGACCGGGAGGGCTCCCAGTCCGGTACGTTCACGGCACAGGGGCGGATGTCGGGTACCAGGCCCTGATCCCCTGCATGGCCTACGGGGCCTCGGGCACGGGGTCGGGACTGACGTCCGGGTCCAGCGGCTCCATCACCTCGTCGACCTCGACGGCGGGGGTGTGCAGGTCGAGGGTCTTCAGCGCGAGCGCTGCGCCGTAGCCGAAGTGATCGGAGAGGTGCAGCGGCTGGGTCTGCTTGCCGGTGTCGACCTGCACCGCCTGATCGTAGCGGCGGCCCTGGGTCGTCGGGGCCAGTCCGCGCAGGAAGAGGTGGTCGAGGAGCGCGTTCTTCGTGTCGCCCTCCTCGGCATTGAGCAGGTTCTCTCCGCACCAGGTGCACACGGGCTCGGACAGCAGGGAGGCGGCGTCGGTGTAGCCGGCATCGACGATGGCCTGGCAGGAGTCGGGGATCTCGGGGTCCAGCCCTGCCGTGGCGTCGGGCAGGCCGCAGTTGAAGTCGCCGGTGAGCACGACCGGGCCGCCGTGGTCGCCCGCGTGGTCGAGGAGCCGGTCGACCTGGGCGCGGTTCTCGGCACCCCAGTCGGCGAAGGAGCCGGGGTAGGGGGCGATGCCCTCGAGGTCTGCGGTGAGGTGGGCGCAGTAGACCCGGACCGGCCCCCCGTCGACGTCCACGTCGGCCCACAGGGCGGAGCGACGGTTGAGCGTGGCGATGTCGGTGAAGTCGAGCACCCCGGACCCGGCGAGCGGGCGCCTGGACAGCAGCATCAGCCCGGTCGAGCCGTCGTAGGCGTAGGTCTTGGCGGCCCGGAACGGCGAGAGCAGGGCGAGCACCGCCGAGAGGCTCGAGCGGCCGACCTGGGCGAACAGGGCCTGGGCGCAGTCGGGGTTCTCCTGCCGCAGCTGGTCCAGCTCGTTGTCGCACCTGGCGATGATGCAGTCGGTCTTGGCATCGCCGGAGAGGTCGCCACAGCGGGTGGACATGCAGTTGACGAAGCGACCCTCGCCGAAGAGCTCCCCGCGCTTGCAGGCGGGGGCGTGGTCGGCGCGCTGCACGACCACGGGGGGCACGAGCCGGTGGGGGTAGGCGTCCTGCAGCGCGCGCTCGATGGCCCGGCGGTCGGAGCTCTCCCACACCTCCTGCAGGCACACGACGTCGGCGTCGGTCCGAGACAGGGCGTCGATGATGTAGGGGCGACGCGCCTTTGCGTGATCGACGAAGCCATGGGCCAGCCCCGCGTTGAACGTCTCGACCGTGAGCGTGGGCTCGTCGGCGAGGGCGGGCAGGAGGGACAAGGCGAGCAGCAGCACGGAGCCTCCGGGCGGGGCGGAGGATAATGCGCGGACGCTCCAACGACCGGTTACCCGCGAGTCCACTCCCTGGGAGCTGACGTGCTGTCCATCGTCGTGTCCGTGCTGGTCGCTCTCCTCGTCTCGGCGGTGGTCTACCCCATCTTCGGGACCTGGTACGCGCCCATCGTGCCCGCCCTGCTCGCGGGTGGCCTGACCTTCTACGGCCTGTTCCAGTTCTTCAGCAAGCGCGTCCAGAACGAGATCGTTGGCATCCAGGGCCTGCTCGCCGGCCGCGACATCGACGGCGCCGAGGCGCTGCTCGACAGCATCCGCTCCCGCTACGGCAAGTGGGTGCTGCTGCTCGACCAGCAGATCTCGGCCCAGAAGGGCATGCTCCGCTACGCCCAGATGAAGTGGGACGAGGCGAAGCCGCTGCTCGCCAAGGGCACGCTCTACAACTGGCAGGCCCGCACCGCGCTCGCCGCCATCGCCTACCGCCAGGGCGACAAGGAGGAGTGCTGGAAGCAGCTGGACAAGGCCAGCAACGCCGGCGGCAAGGAGGCGATGGTCTTCGTCGTCTGGGCGGTGCTCGCCACCCGCGCCGGCGATCGGGACCGCGCCCTCGACGCGCTCTCCAAGGGCCTGAAGAAGCTGCCCGACTCGAAGGTGCTGAAGGACCTGCACAAGAAGGTCGCCAACAAGAAGAAGATCAAGCCCAAGGACCTGCCCGAGGCCTGGTTCCACTTCTTCCCCGAAGACCTCATGCAGCAGATGATGGTCAAGGGCCGCAAGGGCGGACCTCCGCAGCTGCCTCCGGGCGTGCAGCCGCGCTACCAGCAGCCCTTCCCCCAGCCGCGCGGCGCCAGCAAGAAGATGCGTCGCGGCTGATCCCGGGCGTTGCTCCGACGCCCCGACGCACCCTGGCGCTGCGGGGGACCGGCCGGCGCGCGCGTGTCGGGACCTGCGCGCTACACTCGGGCTCCGTCTTCGGAGGGACGCGCCCATCGACCTGCTGGACCAGGATCTGCGCGAGGTGCCGCTCGCGGTGCTCGACTTCGAGATGACCGGCCTGGACCCGGAGCGCGACCGGGTGTGCGAGGTCGCGGTGGTGCGGGGCGCGTTCGACCGGGTGGACGCCGAGTTCCAGTCCCTGGTGCGGCCGACGGTCAAGGTGAGCAAGGGCGCGCGCAAGGTGCACGGGCTCACCGATCAGATCCTGCGCCGGGCTCCGATGTTCAAGCGCATCGCGCCCGAGCTGGTGAAGCACCTCGAAGGCGCCGTGCTGGTCTGCCACAACGTGCCGTTCGACGTCGGCTTCCTGCACCGCGAGCTCGACGACGTGGGCATGCCCTTCGCTCCGCCGGTCAGCCTGGACACCTTGCTGATGGCGCGACGCTTGTTTGCCTTCAAGAGGAACAATCTCGAAAATGTCGCCCGCGACCTGGGGGTGGTCTTCGACCAGGACCACCGGGCCCTGCAGGACGCGCGGGCCACGCTTCAGGTCTACCGCGCCATGGTCGACATCCTCGCGCCCGACGGCGGCGTGACCGTGCGCGACCTGCTGGACCTGATGGGCGCGCTCGCGCCGGACTCGCCGCGTCGCCTCGAGCAGAAGCGCCTGCTGCGCAAGGCGTTTGCCGACAAGGTCACCGTGTTCATCGACTACCTGTCCACCGGCGATCCGCGCCTGCGTCCGGTGCACCGGGAGATCGGCCTGTACGCGCTCTCGCTGCCCTACATGCAAGGCTTCTGCTTCTTGCGACAAGGGGAGAGGGTGTTCCGCCTCGATCGCGTCCACCACGTGGAGCCCGGCGGACGTCCCTACGAGATCCCGGAGTTCGAACGTCGTGTCTAGCCAGCGGGCCCTGCAGGTTGCCCAGGTGTGTCGGATCGGCTGGCCACACCGGGGGGGCATGGAGTCCGTCGTGGGCGGCCTGTCGTCGGCGCTGGTGCGGCGGGGCCACGCGGTGCGCGTCGTGACCCTCGACCGGGCGATCACCACCGGGGAACCCCTTCCTGCCGGCATCTATGGCGGGGTGCCCTACA
>CALATR010000840.1 GCA_937891875.1 uncultured Pseudomonadota bacterium
CCGGGACTGCCGCCGACGGACCTGCACCACGGCACGTCCGAGGGGGTCGGCCAGTCCATCCGCGAGGGGATCCGCACCGACGTCAACAGCGACCACCCGGGCAGGAGGCAGTTCGGACGCGGCTTCTACCTGGGCGAGGACCTGCCGACCGCACTCAAGTACGCCCACGAGCACACCGACCCGCACGTGGTGACCTACCGCGGCGTGAAGATGGAGGAGCTGGGCGACCTGCTCGACCTGACCCGCGGCCCCGGCAAGCGACAGTGGGAGGACTTCCTCGACTCCGACATGATGCCCGGCTTCAGCCGCCGGGACGCCTGGCGCAACCAGGAGGCGCGCGAGTCCTTGTTCGAGGAGTTCCTGCGCCAGCACAAGTACGCGCCCGACGTGGTCATCGCGCCGCACCTGGACGCCCGCCAGATCGTCATCCGCACGCCCGCCGCCGCCGCCCGCCTGCAGGTGCACCTGGCGCCGCGCTCGCACGGGGGACCTCCCCGGATCGCCTCCATCGTCGACGAGCAGCTCCTGCAGCTGGCCATGCATGCCGGCCTCGACGAGCGCCAGGCCAAGCTGCTGGCCCGGATCAACGCCGACGACACCCACGGCGTCGGCATCACCCACGTCGATCCCGGCGAGGTCAACGCCCTCGATCTCGCCGCCCTCACCCGCTTCCACCCGCAGTTCAACGAGTACGCCCTGGTGCGGCTCAAGAACGGCAAGACCGCCCTGGTGGACGCGGGCTCCTACAAGGGTGGGCAGCTCCCACCGGACATCGACGCTCTCATCATCCACAGCCATCCCCCCGACGGTGGCTCGGGCATGGCGAAGTTCATCAGCGAAGCGGACGTGGACGCGGTCGTCCAGCTGAAGCAGACCCACAGCTACATGGTGCTGACCGACGGCACGGTCTACCGCTTCGGCCCGAACACTCCGCCGAACAGCATCGGCGAGCTCGTCCGCAAGCCCCACCCCGTGCACGGCTGGGTCGACGCCCAGGGACGGCCGGCGGGGCCGCTGCCCGAGGTGGGCGGGGGCGGGAGCATGACCGTGCTCGCCAAGGGCACCGATCCACCCGATGTCTCCATCGCCAGCACCGTCGATCTCACCCAGCGCGAGTTCAACAACATCAAGGCGTTGCAGGCTGGTTATCCGCCGCTCGACGTCGGCTTCGAGTACGTGCCGCACGGCGGTGGCTTCTACCGGCGACGGATCCCCAACGAGGGGATCCCGGCAGCGCAGCGCCAGATGGTCCAGCCGAAGACCTCCCCGAACCAGGCGAAGAAGACCCAGCCGCACCCGGCCCGGGGCGACGACCTCGAGACCCGGCTGTACGAGACCGGCGCCCCCTACAACCACCTCGACGACCTCGCCCCGGACGTCAAGGCGGAGATCGAGCGCCTCGGCGCCACCATCGATGGAGATCAGGTCACCTTCTCCGGCCAGATCACGCTCCCGGCGGATCGGGTGGTCGCGCTCTCGCGCAGCACCCAGCCCGGGGCGACCGACACCGACCTGATGTGGGTCGCGAAGACCGCCCATGCACTGTCCAACCAGGACGCCGCGGCCCTCACCGACCTGGCCCGCCACCTGTTCACCGGGCGGACCCAGAGCAAGCCGTACACCCCAGCGACGGGGGTGGCGAACCCCGCGCCGGCCGCGCTGCTGGATGCCGTCCGCGAGATGCAGAAGTCCGGCGTGCTGCGGCTGCGGTTCGACACCATCACCGACAATGTCATCGCCCACTGGAACGTGCGGGTTCCGGGCTCGCAGTCGATGGCCCACATCACGACGACCACCCGCGCACAGAGCAACCGCCTCTTCGACCTCGCGCGCACCCTGGAGTGGTCGAAGGCCCCGACCGACGCGCAGGCCAACCTGCAGCGCCGCGCGCTCGAGTTCGCCCGCCAGCCCGGTCACGCGCCCGACGCGGACGTGTTCCAGATGGTCGAGCGCATGGAGTACTTCATCGCCTGGGTCGAGCTGCGCGGCACCATGGAGTCGCTGGAGCTGGACCTGGCCGTCAAGCGAGGCGTGCTCGACGAGGCCAGCCTGAAGGCCGAGATCAAGGCGCGGCTGCTCGCGCAGGGCGTGCCCGAGAAGCAGGCGAAGCAGCTGACGACCTCCAAGGCGCTGAAGAACTGGTTCGGTCGGGAGCGCAAGGGGTCCAAGCTGCCCACCCAGCAGCTGATGGACGACGCGATGGCCGAGTTCCGCGCCCACACGAACCAGGCCAGCGCGCTCCAGCCGACCGATCCCCCGCGACTCGATCCGTCGGTCACCCCCGCACTCATCCAGAAGCGGGTCCTGGCGGTGGCCGACGACATCGGGTTCAGGAGCCTCGAGTCCACCGCGTACCACGCGATCAAGCACATCAAGGAGATGCCCGAGTCCGCCTTCCCCGATCCGTGGCCCACCGGCGGACTCGACGTCGTGTCTGCCTACGTGAACGCCGCCCGCGAGCTGGTCAGGAATCCCGGAGTCATCGAGGTCCGCCGGTCCAACAACGGCTACGATCTGACGATCTTCCAGCCCCCGGGCCCGGACAAGACACGCCCGCGCGCCATCGTCCGGGTAGATTCCACCGGCGACGTCTACATCAAGACCTACGGCGACTAGGACCCATGGCCGACCTCCCCGCCCAGCTGGACTGGCGCCGGATCCTCCCCGAGACCGCGCCCCCCGAACCGCCCGACGCGGAGCTCTTCCTCCTCGCCGTCGCCGTGGAGCTCGACCGCTGCTGGCCCGAGCCCGCCGACGCCCTGCGCGACCGGGTACGGACCCACGCCGACCTCGTCGTCCGCGCGATCTTCTGGTGGCAGTCCCGCCGCTACGATCGGCTCCTCGACCACGTCGACTTCCAGCCCTGGACCACCCGCCCCGAGCGCAGCGCCGTCGACATCGTCCTGCGCTGGCTCGACCGCGAGCCGGCGGACTTCCACGATCTCGCGGGCCTCGACGACCTGCTGCGCATGGCGCTGCGGCGGCACGCGCCGGGCCCCGCCGGTCGCCGGCCCTGGCTGCGCCCGAGTCACTGGTGGTGGAGCTACCCCGAGGCATCCGCCCCGGCGGGGGTGAGCGTGGAGGCCTGGGTCGCCTTCGCTACGCGGATCGATGACGCCTCCCGGGTCTCCATCGGGGCCTGGTTGTGGGAGCTCCACCGCCTGCTGCGCGATCAGCCTGGCGCTCGCCCGGTGCTGAAGGGGGCGGTGCAGGCGCACGCGGACGCGTTCCGACCGCTCCTCCGCGGCTTCGTGAGCTACCTGGAGGATCTGGTCGAGCAGACCGAGCCCTGGCGGGCGGAGGCGGTCGTGTGGGAGCACCTCGACCACCTTGCCGAGCTGCAGGCGCTAGGGGGCGGAGATCCCCTGCTCCCAGCGCCCGATCTGGATCGGATCCGCGACCTGCTTCGCTGATCCCCCCGAACACAGCCGATTACGGTCGGGCGCGAAAGCGGGGTGCAAGGGCTAGGTGCTGGGGGAGTCCAGAGGAGCCCATGCCCACCACCCTCCCCCAGCTCGACCTGACCTGGCACACCCACGGCGATCCTGCGGCCCGCGCCGCGTTTGGCCGAACCCTGTTCGAGGGCCTGCGCGACCACGGCTACGTCGCGGTGTATGGCCACGGCGTGTCCCCCCAGCTCGTCGCGGCAGCCCACCTCGCCGCCGAGCGGGTCTTCTCGGCCTCGGACGCCGACAAGGCCCGCTGCGCCGGACGCCTGCTGGGCTACACGCCGTTCGGCGTCGAGCGCGCCCCACACAGCCAGGCGGGCGATCCCAAGGAGCTGTGGCAGATCGGCCAGGGCGGCCCGTACGACCGGCGCAACGTCTGGCCGGCGTGCGTGCCGGAGGCGCGTGTGGTCTGGACCGAGCTGTACGACGTCCTGCTGGGTACCGGCCTGCGCCTGCTGGGGGCGCTCGCCCCGAACCTCGGTGTCGAACAGGACTTCTTCGGAAGCCGGATCCTCGGCGGCACCTCGATGCTCCGGGTCGTGCACTACCCGCCGGTCGACGAGGCCGCTGCGGTCGGAGCCGTCCGCGCCCCACCCCGCGAGGACATCGCCCTGATGACCCTGATGCCTGCCGCCCGCGGGCCGGGCCTCCAGATCCGCATGCCCGATCGGACCTGGGTGCCCGTCGAGGTCGACCGCGGCGCGCTGGTCGTGCACGCTGGCGATCTGATGGACCACTGGACCGGCGGCGTGCTCCCGGCGACGACCCACCGTGTGGTGCACGCGCCCAGCCGCGGCACCCGCTCGCGATACGCCCTTCCCTTCTTCGTACAGCCCCGCTCGGACGTGGTGCTCGACGAGCTTCCGGGCCGGCGCAGCACGAAGTACCCTGCCCGTCCGGTGACCGCGGGGGAGCTCCTGGAGGAGCGACTGGCGGAGATCGGGCTGCCGACGGCCATGCCCACCCTGCCGCCACCGGATCCCCCCCAGGCACAGCAGCGGTCGGCCGCCGGGTGAGGCCAGCCACACTGGAAATCATGGGAAGATGCACCGATCTCCGCCGGAAACGGCGAGGAAGTCCCCAGCGATTCGTCGCCGTCGACCCCGGGCAGCACGGGCCCGAGGGGTCGATACTCAAGAAAGATCGAACAAAACACCACTTCCGCGCCACAATCCGCATCTGGGATGGTGACCGTGGAGCTGGACTTCAAGTCGCTGAAGGCGGAGGAGCGCGAGGCACTGAGTGGCCTGCTCGAGCACCTGCTCAGCGGAAGGCTCCCCGACCAGCGCGTTGAGGTGGACCCCGAGGCGCTGGACCCGGAGGCCCTGGGAACCCCGCCCGACTGGCGACCCATCGTCCGTTTCCTGCGCACGGCGCCGTTCCACGACATCCCCGGGGTGGTGGGTGCCGGGCTCGGCTACCGTGTGCGCGGCGGCCAGACCACGGAAGAGCTGGCGGCGGTCGTCCTGGTCAAGGAGAAGGTCCCCCGGCGGAGACTCCGCGCCGGCGCGTGCCTGCCCCAGGAAGTCACCTTCGATGGTGTGAGCATCCCGATCGACGTCCAAGTCGGCTTCGACCCGGTCCCGCGAATGATGGCGGGTCGCACCAGGCGGGATCGGACCGCCCGCACGACCCACAACCGCTCCGGTGGCCCCCTCTCGGTGCAAGATGCCCGGGAGCCCTGCGCCAACGGCACGCTGACGGGGGTGTTCGACGGGGAGTGCCTGACCTGCGCCCACGTGGCACTCGGCTTCGGATTCCAGGCGTTCATCTCCAACCTTCCACTCAGCATCCTGTGGCTGTTCCAGTCACCGAGAGGCGCCGAGATGGTCAGCGCAGCTGCTCAGCAGGTCGGACAGCAGCTCTACCGGCTCTTCGAGGTGGACTCGAACCTCCCGGTCCTGGTCCCCTTCCCCTCGCCGCTGCTCGCCGCCGGGGTCCTGAGCCTGCTCTACGTGGACGGCGCGGTGGGTCGCCAGGATCCCCAGCCGATCCCCCCCTTTCTACGACGACCACCCGGGACGGTCCTCGGTGCGACCCAGCCGTACTCCTACACGGCCTCGCCGCTCCCGCTGCTCCCAGACCGCTCCACCCGCTGGCCCGGCGCCATCCGCTCTGCGCGGCTCGCCTGGCCCGGAGAGCGGGTGATGAAGGACGGGCAGACCACCGGCGTGACGTGGGGGGAGGTCTGGCTGCCGTTCTTCCAGTTCTACCTCCCCATTCCGCTCGGGCTGGTCAACGGTGTCGTGCTGTTCGACAACGTCCTGATGCGCCTTGACCTCGCACCTGGGGACTCGGGGTCGGCGATCCTCACCGACGACAGCATGCACTACCTCGCCATGGGCAACCTGGGCCTTCCTCCAGGCCCTTCCAGCTTCAGAGCGCCCGCCCCCACGTGTCCGGTGGAGGCCGACGACATCAACGCCCTGACCCTCGCCACTCCGTACTACCTCCACGAGCTCCTGCTCGGGGTGGATCTCTCGTGAGGCCACGATGACCCCCAAGAACGCCAGGTCCGAGAAGAAGAAGGCTCGGACGGATGCCCAGGATGATCGCGACGAGCTCGTCTTGCGCCCGGAGAAGCCCTGCTGCTGCCCGCCGCGGGTGTTGGTGTGGGGCAGCACGTCGTCGCAGACGGTCGCCGTCACGAACAAGATGTTCGAGGACGAGGAGCTGAAGGTGCGGGCGGACGCCAACGCGTCGATCCAGCCCCCCAGCGGCCCGAACGTGAACGCCGATGGCTCGGGCGGGAGCGAGCTGCGCACGAGGCTGCGCCGCGACGTCGATCTGGTCGAGTCGACCACCACGTATGCGTTCGAGTGGCGCGTGGAGAGCGCCTGTCCGGTCGCGGTGGCCGTCTCCATCTTCGGGGAGGTCCAGGCCCGCATCCCGTGCGCACCCGACGCGGGCAGCTCGGCGCTGTCCCGCCGGCGCCTGCTCGAGGCTGGCGAGGTGAACTCCGCACCCCGTGGTACCGCGACCGCGGTGGTGGTCGCCGTCGACTGCCACGGTCACGAGGTGCGCTGCCAGGTCGAGCTGACCGAACCCTGATCTCGGAGAGGCGAGCATGAACCCCGAAGAAGCGCGCGAGGCTGCGGTCCGCACCACCCGGAACCGCATCCTCGGCAACGCACCGGCAGGAACCGAGGTGAGCGCCGGGATCGTGCGCCAGGTCGAGCAGTCCGATCACACCTGGCGCCTCTACAACAGCGTCACTCGGGTCCGCCGCCCCTGCTCGGAGGTCTGGGAGCACTGGATCCACCGCTACACCGTCGTGCACCGCATCGAGTACGACGTGACGCTGCCGGCTCCGGATGGCCGCGTCCTCCGGATCCTCGCGGCCTCCCGCGCGTACCGCGTCGAGGAGTGGGTGTTCAAGGAGTACCTGGACTGCGGGGAAGGCGCCGAGGATCTGCCGCCGATCCCCGATAACTACGCGAGCCTGCACCTCGACGGGGTGCCGGTGTGGACCGGGCAGGCCGCGATGGTCGTGGGTGGGGACTTCGCGGCCGGCTCGCCTCCGGCCATCTTGTTGGGCATGGCGAAGGACCTGGTGTACGCGTCCAGCGCAGAGCCCGAGCCGCCGGAGGTGCAGCTGCCCGAGCCACCGGAGCAGCGTCTGCCCAAGAACCCGCCGGAGTCGTGCTGACCCGTCATCCGGTCTCGCTGGGACGGAGCACCGAGCGCCCTTCCGCCCAGCCGCATGTTCATGTGAGGATGCAGCCGGCCCGGCCCGCTAGCAGGGTCGCCCGGAGGTCCATCCATGATCCGCAACCTCGCCCTCTCCTTCGGCGCACTCGGCGCGTTCATCGTGCTCGCGTTCGGCTCGTCCAGCACCAGCAACGACGTCGAGGTGGTCGGAGACGTGGTCCGCGAGGTCGAGCCCGCCGCCGCGGCCGCCACCGCACCGGATGGGGGCGACGCCGCGGCTGGCGAGTGCTGCTGCAAGCACATGGAGGCCGATCAGGAGGCCCACCGCTTCATGGCGAAGGCCGACTGCACCGGTCAGCACGGCACCTGTGAGTCCTCGACCGCTGCGTGCGAGGCCACCGAGGCCGCCGACGAGGCGTCCGCCGGCACCTGCTGCTGCGCCGCTACCGAGCAGATCATCGCCCAGGGCGCCCCCTGCGACGGCACCTGCTACGAGTTCTACGAGCAGGGCGACGACCCGGGCAGCTGCATCTACTAGGCCGCTCCCGATGTGGACCGCCGCCGTTCACACGGTGTGAACGGGCGTTCGTCCGGCCTTGTGCGTGACTCGCTACGCTCTTCCCGACTCCGGACGGGGGTGCATCATCGAGCCGCAGCGCCGCGTATCGACCTGGATCCTGGATGAGCCGCTGGGAAGCGGCGGCATGGGCTCGGTCTATGCCGGACGCGACGTGCTCATCCCGGACGAGGTCGCCGCGGTGAAGGTGCTGCGGGGGGCCCGGACCCCCCAGGAGCGCGACCGCTTCATCCGCGAGATCCAGGCGCTGCGGCGGCTCTGCCACCCCAACATCGTGGAGGTGCGGGGCTGGGGGGAGTCCGAGCACGGCGAGCTGTGGATCGCGATGGAGCTGGTCCGGGGCGAGGGCCTGAGCGACTGGCTGCGGCGCGCCCCCATCCCGGCAAGCACGGCAGTCCCGGTCTTCCAGGGACTGGCATCCGGCCTGGCTCACGCCCACCGCTGCGGGATCTACCACCGCGACATCAAGCCGCAGAACATCCTGGTCCGAGACGGAACTGCCGTCCTCGTCGACTTCGGCGTGTCCCTGCACGCCGACCTGAGCCGGCTGACCGTCAACGGCCTGACCCCGGGGACGCCGGCCTACATGGCACCGGAGGTCTTCCACGGAGACGACGTCAGCCCCGCCCAGGGGGACATCTACGCGCTCGGCGTGCTGCTCTACGAGGCGCTCACCGGCCATCGGCCCTTCCAGCGACCGACCGGAG
>CALATR010000841.1 GCA_937891875.1 uncultured Pseudomonadota bacterium
CCGGGTCCAGGCCGGAGAGGATCTCGACGCCGACGCCGTGCAGCACGATGGGCTCGCTGCCGGGTCCGGGCACGGTCAGGGTGACGAGGGCTCCCGGCTCGAAGGGCGGGTCCGAGAGTGCCGTGTCGAAGTACGTATTTCCGGGGAAGACCGGCTCCATCTCCACCGCGGTCGACAGGCCGGCGATGGTGACGATCCCCATGTCCTGGTTGCTCGGGTAGGGCAGGCAGGTGCCGTCGAAGTCGCAGACCTGCCCGCGATCGCACGTCGGGTCGCAGAACGGGTTGTTGCGCCGCAGCAGGCGGCAGTCGCCCTCGTTGCCGATCTCCTCGAGCACCAGCTGGGGCACGACCCCGTCGGCGACCTTGCCCTCCACGCCGGTGCGGTCCCCAGCGGACTGCACGACGAAGCCGCCGTAGTCCACGGACAGGTCGCACATGCCGGCGAGTGGCACGGTGTTCGGGTCCAGGTCGCTGCCGGTGTCGTCGGGCGGGCCCGGGCAGGCGGTCAGCAGCAGGGCCAGGGCCAGCACCAGGCCAGGCGAGCGAGCGGCATCCATGCAGTCTCCTCCCAGGAGCAGAGCCCCATCTTGGACGATGTTTGTCACATCGGCCAGTACGCATCGACCGCCCCTGGTGGGACGGCCGACGGTGGGGGGAGCGGCGCGGACCTACTCCGTGCAGGTGAAGACGGGACGCTGGCCGGTGAAGGAGCCCCAGGTACCGTAGTTGTCGTAGGTGCTGCCGAAGTTGTGGGTCTCGCACTCGCCGGCGGTCGCGTACGCAGGCATGGTGCCCGCGTCGTAGCACCACATCGAGGTGGCGGAGTCGTTGGCGTCACCGAGGGAGACGTAGGCGTAGTCGCCGGTGATGGCGTCCATCAGCGACGCGTCCCAGGTCAGGGTGACCGAGTACGCGGTGGCGACGAGGCCCTTGGCGGCACAGACGCTGGCGTGGTCCGACGCGGGTGCCGGGTAGCTGGCGCGGACCCAGTAATAGCCGGCCTGGAACGTCACATCTGTGCCCAGCTTCACGTCGGCCGAGCGCGTGGACATGCCGTCGTCGGTGCTGTCGTGGGGGGTGATCACGCAGGCCCAGGTCTGGCCGTTGGAGGTCTCGGTCGACGGGATGGTGTCGCCGGCGACGGTCGTGGTGGCGGTCGTGCCGGTGAAGGCGCTGCCGTCCACCTCCCACTCGACGGTGTAGGTGACCGGGTCACCGTCCGCGTCGACCGAGGGCGCGACGACGTCGCAGATGAGGTCGTCGTCGGGGGAGCCCGCACCGGCGTCCAGCTCGATGCCCGGCGCGCTGGGCGCGGAGTTCGACACGGTGACCGGATCGGCGAGGAGGCTGCTGCTGTCGGTGCCGTCGTCGACGGTGAGCAGGAAGGTGACCTGGTCGCCCTTGGCGAAGCTGCTCGCGCCGAGCCCGGTGCCGGCCCCGGCGGAAGCGCCGTTGACGGTCCAGGCGAGGGTCTCGGTGAAGCTGTCCCCGTCGGCATCGCTGACCGCCCAGCTGGCGGCGGCGTCGGTCGTGGTGGTGAGCACCCCCGGCGAGACGGCCAGGGCCGAGATCATGGGGGGACTGTTGCGCACGGTGACGCTGGCGGTCTCGTAGTCGGCGCCGTCGTCCGTGGGGTCGTGGGGCGTGATCAGCAGCCGGACCTGCTGTCCCTTGTCGAACCAGGTCTCACCGTCGAGGGACGAGGTCGTGCTGGAGGTGGTCTCCTCGAACACGGTCACGCCGTCGACCGACCAGCTGTAGGTGAAGCTGACGGGGTCGCCGTCCGGGTCGATCGCGGCGGCGGTGGCCACCAGGACGGTGTCGGTGACGGGCGACTCGCTGGAGAGGCTGGCTTCGGTGATCTCGGGGGGCGCGTTGCGGACGACCACGTCGGTCGACTCGACCGCAGCGCCGACGCCGCCGAACCCATCGACGGGGGTGAGGGTGCAGGACACGACGTCGCCCTTCTCGAACGCGTCCGAGTCGAGCACGGGGCCGGTGCCGACGAGCACGCCGTTGACAGACCAGGCGATCCCGTAGTCCTCGGCGTCACCGTCGGCGTCGGCCCACCCGCTGCCGACGCAGGTGGCGGAGATGCCCTCCACCAGGGGAGCGGGGCTGACCGTGGCGGCGCCGACGGACGGGGCGGAGTTCTGCACGACCAGGGTCGGGCTGCTGACCGCCGGGCTGTCGAGCTCGCCGTCGGAGACGGACACGCTGACGGACACGCTGTCCCCCCGCTCGAACGCCAGCTCTCCGGCGAGTACCTCCCCGCCGGCGAGCTCCACGCCGTTGACGGACCAGGTGTAGGTCGGCGCGAGCGCGTCGCCGTCGACGTCGTGGGCGTCGTAGCTGGCCGCGATGACGTCGTCGGTGAACAGCGTGGCGCCGGGCACGGTGCTGACGTGGTCGACCACCGGGGCGGTGTTGAGCACGAAGACGGTGTCGCTGCGGACGGGCTCGCCGGGGTCGGCGTCGTCCCACGGCGTCACCTCGACCTCGACCCGGTCCCCCTTGCGGAAGCTCTCGCTGCCGAGGGTGGGGGTCGTCGCCACGACCACGCCGTTGACGAACCAGTCGTACGTGTAGGCGATCGGGTCCCCGTCGACGTCCACCGCCGCGCCGTGGGTGGCGGTCAGGGTGTCGCCCTCGACCGGGGTGAGGGTGTCGATCCCCGCTGCGGCCAGGCTGGGGGCGGTGTTGGCGACCGTTGCGACAGCGGACGCGACCGGTGCGCCGTCGCCGCGGCCGTCGAACGGGGTGGCGACGCAGGACACGGTGTCGCCCCGGCTGAACGCGTCGCCGGTCAAGGTGGCGCCGACGTCGACCTGCAGCTCGCCGCTGACGTACCACTGCACCCGCACGGCCTGGGGATCCCCGTCGAGGTCCGACCACCCGGACGGCGCGCAGGACAGCTCGCTGGCCTCGGTCGGCACGGCGGGGCTGACCGCAGCGGCGGTGATCTCGGGCACGGTGTTGCCGACCTTCACCTGGGCGGCGGCGGGCGCGCTGTCGACGAAGCCGTCATGGGCGACGACCACGACCGAGATGACGTCGTCACGGGAGGTGAGCTCGGCGGGCAGGGTGTCGCCGATGACGTCGACCGGCTCGCCGTCGATGGACCAGGCGAACTGGAAGCTGATCCCGTCGCCGTCGACATCATCGCCCTGGACCCGCGCCACGATGTCGGCGCGGGTGCCCGGATCCGCCGGCGACAGCACCACGCTGTGCACCTCCGGTGCGGTGTTCTCGACGCGGACGACAGCGCTGGCCATGGCGCTCTGGAGCTCGCCGTCGTCGGCGAACACCCGCACCTCCCAGACGTCGCCCTTGGCGGTCTCGGCGGCGGGCACGGTGGGGCCGGTGATCCCGGACTTCTGGCCGTTGCGCAGCCAGGCCCAGCTGAAGGTGAGCGCGTCTCCATCGGCGTCGGACGCATCCACCCGGGCGACGAGATCGGTCGTGGCGTCGGGGGCTACCGGGGTGATCGCGACGGTGGCGACGGGCGCCCGGTTGGCGATCTCGACCGGGACCTCCGGTTCACCGGTCTCGGAGGTCGGCGGCTGGGCGCAGCCGGTGAGGGCGATGACGACGAGGGGCGCGACGAGACGGTGCATGGGGGACCCCGAACGAGTGACGTGCTCAGTCGGGGGTCGGATTCTGTCGGCCCGGGCTTGACGGCGGGCAGCCATGATCCGATGGGGCGCGGTCAGGCCCCGTCGAGGGCGGCGCGCACGGCGGCGTCGGCCATGCCGTCGATGAGCGAGTCCATGCCCAGCAGGGCGGCCTTGAACTCGAGGTGGCCGGCGTGGTGCAGCATCACGAAGCCGTGCACGGTGGACCACACGGCCATCACCCGGGTGGGCACGACGGTGGGATCCTCGGGGGTGCCGATGGCCTGCACGACCAGGGCGGCGAGGCTCACGAAGGCCTCGGCACTGCGCGCCTTCATGGCTGCAAAGCGCTCGGCGTCGGCCAGCGCGGGCAGGAACATCACCCGGTAGTGGGCGGGGTGGTGCAGGGCGAAGCGCACGTAGGCCCGGGCGCGCTCGCGCAGCGACTCGCGAGGGTCGTCCTGCCGATCGGCGTCGGCCATGGAGGCCTCCAGCAGGGCCCAGCCCTCTTCGGCGATCGCAGCCAGCAACGCCAGCTTGTCGGGGAAGTGGTGGTAGGGCGCGCCCGAGCTGACCCCGAGGCGGCGGGCGAGCGCGCGCAGGGACACGGCGTCCGGCTCGTCGTGCTCGAGCCAGCGCACGGTCTCGCGGATGAGCTCCTGGCGCAGATCCCCCACGGTCCTCCCGGGCAGCATCCCCCGTAGCCCGCACGGACGGCGCTGCAGCCGCTCAGGGCAGGTCGACGCCCACCTGCACGCTGCCCTGGAGCACGAGGCTGCCGGCGGGGGTGCTCGGCAAGAAGGCCCAGCCCGCTCCGCCCACCGCCTGCACGTGGATGCCGTCGCGCTGGGAGCCGAGGAAGAGCTCGCCGAGCACGGGCAGGCGCAGGCCACCACGCAGGCCGGCGGCGATGGGGCTCGCGACCTGCACGCCGCCGTGGACCCGACCCCGCCGCTCGACCCGGGCCCAGGGTGCCAGCGAGAGTCCGGCGGAGGGACCGCGGGTGAAGAACACGCCGACCGACGCCCCCGCCGCCCAGGCCCAGCCGGTGTCCTCCCGAGAGCCCGGGCCTCCGCCGTGCTGCATGCCCACGGACAGCTCGGTCGTGCCGGCCGGGACGCGGGTCCCGAGGGACAGCACCACCCGGGGCTGGTCGTCTTCGGCGGGCAGGCGCACCGCGACCGCCTGCTCGGGTGCGCCGACCGCGACCACGACGTCCCCGGGCGCGGGGCTGCGCTGGGCGATCGGATCGGCCTGTGCGAGAGGCGCCAGGAGCAGGAGGATCACCGGGTCTCCTGAACGCCGGGAAAGTCGGCGTCAAACCAGGCGTCCTGGGCGTCTTGATCCTCGAGGAGCCAGGCGTCGAGCCAGGTGTCCACCACCCGCATCGCGTCCCGGCGGGCCTCCTCGACCGGTCGACCGCGGGGGCCGTCCTTGTCCAGCTCGTCCTCGGTGACGCCGTCGGCCCAGTCGTAGTGGTTCAGCCCGTCGACGACCGCGTACAGGCGAGGCTCGGGCTGGGCCAGGATTGCGTCTTCCACCCGGGTGAGGTCGGCGCTGCCGTCGTTCTCGCCGACGATCGAGAGCACCGGATCCCCGGCCCGGCTCGCGAGATCGTCCCACGGCGCGGGGAACGAGGCGATGATGCCGACGGTGGCGAAGTCGGCGGGGGCCTCGATGAAGGTGCGGCTGGCGACGACGCCCCCCAGGCTGTGGCCGGCGATCGCGGCGGGGGCATCGGGATCGAGTGCGCCGTACAGCGCATGGTCGGGGTCGTCGGCCAGCTCGCGGACGCGCCAGAGCGCCTCGGCGGACGTGCCCTGGGCGAAGATCGCCAGATCGCCGGGGTGGGTGGCGGTGATGACGACGTAGCCGCGAGAGGCGACGTGCTCGGCCCACCAGCGGTAGCGCGCGGGGGGCACGAGACCGCCGTGCACGAACAGCACCGGGGGGAAGGGGCCCGCCCCCAGCTGGTCGTCGTCGGCGATGGGAGCGTGCACCTCGACGAGGGCGGACTCGGTGACCCGGACCGCGGCGCGGACCTGGAGCCGACCCACGTCGAGCGGACCGGCCTCGCCCGGGGTGCGCGCGGTGGAGGTGGCGGTCTGCACGCGCTCGAGAGAGGGCGCGGCGCAGGCGAGGAGCAGGGTCAGCGGCAGGAGGCGGCGCATGGGGGAGGGCTACCCCGGCTCGTCGTGGGGGCGGGTGGCCGGGCGGTGGGGAAGGGACACGCCCGTAGGCACGCTCACCGGTGGGTGCGGACCGCCTCGCGCATGGCCTTCACCTCGGCGTCGTCGGGGTCGAGCCCGTACGCCCGGTCGAGCGCCTCGCTCGCCTCGCGCAGCCAGGTGTCCTGGCGCAGGTTCAGCACCTCGCGCTCGGCCTTGTCCGACGTCTTGACCAGCTTGGCGTCCAGCTCGCGAGCCCGGCGCAGGAGCAGGGCGCCGATCCGCTTGGGCAGGGCGGCGAGCTGGGGGGACTCGGCCTGCATGTCCCGGTACAGCGTCAGCGCCCGCGTCGGGTCGGTCTCCTCCAGCCAGGGGCCGTACTTCTCGATGACCTTGATGTTGCCGACGTTGTCGCGGAAGGTCGCCTCGATCGCGAACACCGCCTCCATCTTGCGGGCGGGCACCCGCAGGAGCAGGTCCAGTCGGTCCGCCTCGAGCTCCCGGCGCACCCGACGCAGGGGGAGATCGGCGTCGCTGCCGAGGTCGGTCGAGGCGCGCACCCGCCAGGCCAGCCCGCGCTCCAGCACGGCCAGCGCCGCGTCCACCGCGTCGGGGTCCGCAGCCAGGACGGCCCGGGCCTGCTCGGTGTAGGTGTGGCCGAAGGCCGGCGTTCGAACGGTCGCTTCGGGTTGATCGGCCGTGAGCGTCGCCGCCTCCAGCCGAGCCAGACCCACCTTGACGTTGCCGGTGTGGGTCTCGAGCATGCCGCGCAGGGCCAGCGACTCCAGCGTCTCGCCCTCCAGCTTCTCGAGCCCGTCGATCCAGCGCGACACCCCCTGGGGATGCTCGCCGCGGACCTGCTCGACCGCCTGGGTGAACAGCGCCCGGCGGGACTCGGCGACCACCGCCCGTGCGCGGCTGGGGTGGGGCTCCTCGGACACCAGGACCAGCGCCTCGTAGCCGGCGGCCAGCGCCTCCATGCGCAGGTCCCGGACCGCGCGCGGGGCCTCCTTGTCGAACTCCGCCTGGCGCGCCTGCTTGACCAGGGCCTCCCCGAGCAGCAGCCAGGCGAGTCCCCGGGTGCGTGGCTTGATGCGGTCGGCCTCGGTGAGCGCCTGGCGCAGGGTGGCCGCAGCCTCGGCGACGTGGCCCTCGGAAAGGGCGGTCTCGGCCTTCGCGACGTCGGACGTCGGGCTGGCGAGGGCGGGACCGGTCAGGGCGAGGAGCAGCAGGGCGAGCGCGGGACGCAGAGGACCTCCGAGTACGTATCGGTGCAGAGCCGTCGTGGGTTCAGCCCACGAGCAGCGTGCATATTCCGATCGCCCGTCGCCGCCGGACGTGGACCGTCTCCATCGGTCTCGTCCCGGACGCTACCGGACCATCACCCGCAGGTCGTACAGGTAGGACCAGTCGCCGCCGGTGCCGTTGTCGGACTGGAAGCTGGTGAAGTGGAACGCGTCCAGGGTGCGGCTGAAGCTCGAGCGCACGACCCCGTGGTAGCGGAAGCTATACTCGCTGCCGGTCCCGGTGCGGCTCGGGCAGGTGTAGCCGGGCATGTAGACCCGCTCGCCGGTCGACCAGGCGCTGGGCCAGGAGCCGCCCAGGGTGGTGCCGTCGCGGCAGAGCACGTTCAGGTCGTTGCCCGAGTCGTCCTCGACCCAGAAGAAGATCGACGAGTCCTCGTGGGAGTACATGTAGGTGTTGATGTCGGCGTAGATCTCGCCGCCGTTGGGCCAGAAGATCTCGTCGTTGAAGTCGAACACGTTCGAGCCGCCGCCGGCCCAGCGCAGGGTGCGGGTGCTGACGATCTGGTAGCGGCCCATGTTGTTGATGGGGTTGTTGTCCCACTCGGCGCGGAAGGCGGACGTGGTGGGGATGCCGCCGGGCAGGTCGACCAGCACGGTCCAGCCGCCGCCCGCGGTGGTCATGTCGCACTCGACCACGTGGGTCGCGCTGTCGACGTAGATCGTGTAGCTTCCGTTTCCGCGATAGCCGGCGTCGTAATAGCTCTTGCAGCTGTCGAGGTTGCGGATTGTGGCCACGGCGGAGGAGGTCGACGCGCTGGTGTCGGTGCCGTCGAAGGCGACCGCGCGGCACTGCCAGCGCTCGCCCGGCGAGGTCACCGAGGAGGGGATGGTCACGGCGCTGGTGCTGGTGGGCGTGCTGTAGGTCGAGCCGTTGCGGAGCCAGGTGTAGCGGTAGGTGATGCTGTCGCCGTCGCTGTCCGCCGAGCCGGTCGCGGTGCAGGTCAGGGGGTCGGTCATCTCGGCGTCCGGCGCGGGCGAGAGGCTGACCGACGGTGCGGTCGGGGCGGTGTTGGCGATGGTCAGCGAGGTCGCGCGCACGACCGAGCTGTCGCCGTCCAGGGCTGTGACCTGCAGGTCGATGTCGTCGCCCTTGTCGAAGAGCGCGCCCGACAAGGTGCTGGCCGTGCCCTCGACCGACCCGTTCACCTCCCAGCGGTACAGGTAGGAGATGCTGTCGCCGTCGATGTCGGACGCGGTGGGCACCGCAGTCAGGGTGTCGCGGGTGCGGGCTGGGCTCGGCGAGATCGCGATGGACAGGGTCGGCGGCGTGTTGACCGCGGTGGCGGTCGCGCTGCGGACGGTGGCGCCGCTGTCGGTGCCGTCGGTCGGCGTGACGTCGACCACGATGGTGTCCTTCTTGTCGAAGTCGGCGCCGGTGAGGCTGTCGCTGCGGGAGGCCTTGCTGACCCGGCGCACGCTCGTGCCATTGACCTTCCAGTCGTAGGTGAGGCTGACGCTGTCGCCGTCGGCGTCGGACACACCGGTGACCGTGGCCGTGACGGTATCGTTCGTCGCCGGCGACAGGTCGGACAGGGTGACGGTGGTCACGACCGGAGCGGTGTTGCTCACGGTGACGGTCGCCGAGGTGAGCGCTGTGCCGGCGTCGGTGCCGTCGGTCGGCGTGACCTCGCACTGCACGGTGTCGCCCTTGTCGAAGTCGGCGCCGTCCAGGGTCGCTGCGGTCGACACGACGCTGCCGTTGACCAGCCAGCGGTAGCGGTAGACCGGCGAGTCCCCGTCGTCGTCGACGAACCCGGCGGGAACGCAGCTGACGACGCTGCCCTCGCGGATCGTGGACGGCGAGAGCGACACGCCCGTGATCGACGGCGCCGAGTTGACCGCGGTGATCGTCGCCGATCGGGCGGGGGCGCCGGTGTCCGTGCCGTCGGTCGGGGTGACGATGACGTAGACGGTGTCGCCCTTGTCGAAGGCGCTGCTCGGCAGGGTGCCGCTGGTCTCGCCGACCAGGCTGCCGTTGACGTACCAGGCGTAGGTGTAGCTGATCGCATCCCCGTCGGCGTCGGACGCGCTCACGGTCACGCGCACGTCCTCGCTCGTCTTCGGGCTCGACGGCGACAGGGTGAGGGTGTCGATCGCCGGTGCCGTGTTGAGCACGGTGACGCTGGCCGAGCGCACGGTGGCGCCATCGTCCGTGCCGTCGGTCGGGGTGACCTCGACGACCACGACCTGATCGCGATCGAAGCCTGCCGACGACAGGGTGGGTCCGCTGCCGGCGGTGCTGCCGTCCACGGTCCAGCGGTAGCGGTAGCGGATGGGGTCGCCGTCCACGTCGCTCGCCGAGCCGAGCACGGCGGTGAGGGTGTCGCCCTCGCGCGGGGCGGTGTTGTCGATGGACACGCCGTCGAGCACGGGCGGGGTGTTCTGGATGAGCACCGGTCGCGCGGTGTACTGCGGGCCCACGTCGTCGCCGTCGAACGGGCGCAGGCTGCAGCCGACGTTGTCGCCTCGGTCGAACCAGTCGCCGGACAGGGCCGGCTGGGTCGCGACCTCGATCGCGTTCACGGTCCAGGTGACGACCCAGCCCTCGGCGTCGCCGTCGACGTCGGTGAAGCCCTCGCCGACGCAGGTGAGGGTGCTGATCTCGGTGGGATCGGTCGGCTCGATGTGGGCGCCGGTGGCGTCGGGCGGGGTGTTGCCGATGACGACCGCGGCGCTGCGGACCGGCTCGCCGTCGACGAAGCCGTCGTTGGGCACGGCCTCGACCTCCACCTGCTCGCCCTTCGCGAAGAGCTCGGGTGAAAGCGCGTCTTCGGAGACGTCGGGAACCGCGACCCCGTCCACGTACCAGGTGAAGGTCCAGGTGAGGGGGTCGCCGTCGGGGTCCGCGCCGGTCGGCGTGGCGGTCAGGGTGTCGGCGGTCCGCGGGGCGTCGGGGGTGATCTGCACGCCGTCGGCGACGGGCGGCAGGTTCTCGATGTCGACGCTGGCCTCGGCGACCTCGGAGTCGGCCTCGCCGTCGTGGGCGGTGACCTGCACCGTCCAGCGCTCGCCGTGCTCGGTGAGGTCGGCGGAGAGGGTCGGTCCGGTCTCGCCGTCGACCACCGCGCCGTCGCGCAGCCACAGGTAGCTGTAGGTGAGCGCGTCGCCGTCGATGTCGTCGCCCAGGGGCTCGGCGACGAGATCGGTCTCGGTGTCCGGCGCCTCGGGGGCGATGGACACGGTCGCCGTGGGCGCGGTGTTGCCGATGGTGACGCTCGCCTCGCCCGCCGGAGCCACGTCGCCGCCGCCGCCGACGAAGGCGATGGGGGAGAGCACGACCCGCCAGGTCTGCCCCTTGGCAGTGATGCCCGCGGGCACGGTGTCGAGGTTCTGCAGGCTCTGGACCGGCGCGTCGTCGACGTACCAGCTGATCGCCACGCCCTCGCCGATGGGGCCGTCCACCAGCTGCACGACGAGGTCGTCGGTGGTGGTTGGCGCGTCGGGGGTGAGCACGGGCTCGGGCCCGTCGCTGGGGGTGGTGAAGCAGCCGGCCAGCGCGAGGGACGCGGCCACCGAGACAACGAGCGTGCGGGTCATGAGGAGCTCCCGGAAGAGGCCCCAGGATACGGCGTTGGCGGCGGGGGGATCAATTCGCGGCGATCCCACCGGCGGACTCAGTCGCCGTTGCCCTCGATGAGGACCTCGCGGGGGCGGGGCTCCAGGCTGTTGAGCCACCAACGGGGGGCCGCGTCTCCGAGCGCCAGGTTGCCGACGATCTCCACCCGCTCCACGACCCTCGTGATCCCGTTCAGGCCCTCCATGTCCGTCAGCACGAGGTTCCACCGCAGCAGGACCGTGTCGACGGTGCCGGTGATGCCCGCGAGCCCGTCCAGGTGTGCGAGGTCGGGATTGCCCGACACGTCGATGTGGTCGACCGACTCGAGAGACGACAGCTCGATCGCCGCCACGCCCGTGCCCTGCAGGCGCAGCTCCCCCAGCGCGGTCAGCTTCGCGGCGCCGGAGAGGTCGGTCAGCGCGGGGGCGTCGACGATCTCCAGCTCGTCGGCGGACGTCAGGCTGGCCAGTCCGTCCAGGCTCTGCAGGGCGGGGAGATCGGTGAGCTGCAGCTCCCCGTCCACGGTCTCGAGCGCGGGCGTCGGCACCTGCCGCACGGGCAGCCCGCGCAGGGATGCCCTGCCCATGCGGGTGAGGGCGGGCAGGCTCGCGTCGGGGTCCAGCGCCGGCAGCTTGTCCAGGATGACGAAGTCGTCCACCGCGGCCAGGTTGCCCAGCGCGCCGATGTCCACCAGCCGGTCGTTCGCGACCACCGAGAGGCTCCGGACCTGCTCCAGGCTGTCGAGGCCGTCCAGGCTGGTCAGCTCGGGGTTGCCGCCCACGAAGACGTCCGCCGCGGACGTGGCCCCCGACACGTCGGGCAGCGCGACCAGCGCGGCGTTGTAGCGGACTTCGAGATCGCCCTGCAGGCTCCCGATCCCGTCGAACCCGCGCGCGTCGACCAGGGAGTCGTTGCCGACGATCTGCAGCGCGCCGAGGTGCCCGAGTGGACCCTCGATCTCGAGGTGGCGCAGCCCGGGCGCGTTCCTCACCTCCAGGCGGCCGATCGACTCGATGGCAGGCAGGACCCGGATCTCGGTGAGCGCGAGGGACTCCAGGGTCAGCGAGCCGCCGATCTCGCGGAGCCCGTCCAGCGCATCGAGGTCCTCCAGGGCGGCCAGGCCAAACAGGGTGACGTCTCCCTCCACCCGCTGAAGGGCCGGCAGGCCGTCCAGGCTGCGCAGGCTCGCGTGCGATCGGACGGACAGGGTGCCGAGCCCGTCCGGATCGAGCCCGCCGACACCTTGGAGGGAGGCCAGCCGCGCGTTGTCGGTGAGGAGGAGGCCGTGGGGCAGCCGGCGCAGGCCGCCGAGCCCCCGCAGATCGGTCAGGCTGTGCGAGCTGGCGATCTGCACGCCGCCGGCGGACTCCAGGCCAGCCAGGGCCTCCAGGCTGTCCACGTCGGACTCCAGCAGGTTGAAGAAGCCGACCGTGCGCAGGTTCGTGAGCGCGTCGACGGAGGGCACGCCCTGCAGGGTGAGGTGTCCGCCGACCTCTTCCAGCGCCGAGAGTCCGCCATCGAGGCTGATCGTCGAGCCGACGGACAGGTCTGCACCCACGGTCTGCAGCGCGGTCACCCCGGACAGCGACCGCGGGGCGGCGTCGGTGACGTTGAAGCTCCCTCCGACGACTCGCAGGGCGGGCAGGTCCACCGCACCCGGCGCAGGGGTGCCGAGATCGCTGTGGATGAGGATCCGCACGTCGCCATCGACCTCCTCGAGGCTCTGCAGTCCCAGGAGGTCGACCTCGACCCCACCGTCGATGCTGACGATGACGTCTCCGGTGACCCGCTCCACGTTCCGCAGGTCGCGGAAGAAGGGGGGCTGGCGGACGTCCGCCTCGAAGTCCTGGCGGAGCGAGATGTAGCCGTCGATCTCGGCGGCGCAGGCGTCGAGCACCGCAGCGGCGTCCTCGGCGCTGGCCACGTCACCGACAAAGGTGCCGCTCACGCCGGATGGGCAGGGATTGTCGCTGCCACAGGCACCGAGGAGCGGCACCGCCAGCGACGGCAGCGCCGCGCCGTCGGCAGCGTCGAGCGCTGCATGGTAGCTCGCGCCGAGCAGCCGGCCCCACGCGGCGCTGCCGCCGTCGCTCGCACTCGCGCCCGTGCCGTAGAGCGGCGCGACCACGTGCACGATCGTGCGGAACGAGAG
>CALATR010000842.1 GCA_937891875.1 uncultured Pseudomonadota bacterium
CGATGCGGCGACCGTGCCGTTGCCGGTGATCCGCTCGATGACCGAGTTGCCGAGCACGCTGGGCAGCCCGTCCTCGCCCATGTAGTCGACCTGGGTGGACTTCAGGCAGTAGTGCTGCCAGACCAGCGATACGCGTGCTTCACCCATGAGTCTGGCCAGGGCAGGGGACTTCTCGCACGCGCCGTACTGGGTGTTGATCGTCGCGTGGTCGGGCGGCACCTCGGCCCTGGTCGCCCCGAAGGTGTCGTAGCAGCCGATGTCGTCGCACCGGCCGGGGTTGAGCTCGTGCTCGAAGGTGCCCCACACCCAGTTCGGGTTCTGGCGGCTGCTGACGTGCACCGAGACCAGGGCGTACTCGCCTGCCGCCGGACCGCTGTCCTGGGTGTGGGTGTAGTACAGCTCCCGCACCTGCTCCGGGCTCGTCAGGGACGGGATCCAGGCGATCATGGTCTGCACCGGCACCCAGTCGCCCTTGAAGGAGATGGCGTCGGTCGGCATCTGCACGTCCAGGCCTGCCGCGTAGGCCGCCGCGAGGCCGGTCTGCGTGTTGAGCTCGTTTTCGACGATGTAGTCGAACTCCACCTTGTTCCGCCGCACCTCTTCGGCGATGCAGGGGGTCGGGGTGCCGTGGGTCGGAAAGCCGGCGGTCGCCGCACCCTGGGGCGGATTGCAGGGCACGTCGATCCCGCCGCCCTTGGAGGCGGCCAGGCGGCTGGCCTGGAAGCGCCGCGTCGAGGGGCCGTCGGGCCAGGTCGGCGTGGTGCTGAAGGTGTCCGCGTCGGTCGCCCAGGTCTCGAACAGGACCAGGTCGGTGTCGGGGACCGGGGTCGTGAACGCGACGAACGCGCGCCAGATGAACTCGTCGGAGTTCTGGTCGCTGCCGTCCACCGCGCCCGCCCGTGCGGCGATGCCGGGCACGCCCACCGGGGCGACGACCACCTCGGGACCGGGCGTGGTCACGGGCGGCGGCGGAGCCGGCGGCGGAGGGCAGGCGACGGCGATCAGCGGGACGAGGACGTGCAACGGGCGCATGAGGACCTCCAAGGTCGACGCGAGTATCCGTCGAGACGTGGAGAAAAGTCGATTACGGCTGATTTCGGTCGGTACCGATGCCGGCGCGAGGTGTCCCGTACCCGCACCGCCAGGCGCGGGGCCCGCCGCCGCAGGGTCAACCGGGGTGCTGAAACCGTCTGTGATTGCCCTCCGTGCGGGGTGGCGTAGGTGGGGGCGTGAAAGCCTGCGACCAAGGGTTGAAATCATGCGTTGCTACAGCTCTGTCCTCATCCTGCTGACCGCCGCGGCCTGCGCCGAGCCCGAGCTCACGGCCGAAGAACGAGTTGCTCTCGACGAGCTCGACGTCGACACGCTCGAGCGCAGCCTGGGCTCCGTGCTCGCGGGCAAGCTCCTGTTCGAGCGGGCCACCTACCGGGGTAACGGCCGGACCTGCGAGACCTGCCACCTGCCGTCGAGCGGCAGCGTGTCTCCCGCCGACGCCCAGGACCTCTTCGATGCCGATCCGGGCGACGTGTTGTTTCGGGGCCCGGACAGCGATCAGGGCAAGCTGTCGTCGAGCACGCCGGGGCTCACCTACGACCGCCTGCAGGACCACGCCACCTTCCTCATCCCCATGGGCCTGCCCGACAACGTCCGCGTCGTCGGGGACTCCAGCGCGACCAGCGTGCTGCTCCAGCGCTCCGCGGGCTCGACCCTGAACACGGTGGGGCTCGTCGAGCCGCTGCTGTGGGACGGCCGGGCCGACGCCGATGCCCAGACGCGCGGCGCGTTCGACACCCACTTCGAGAGCCCGCTGAGCCCGAGCGATCGCGTGTTCGACGCGATCATCGACTTCGAGACCGCGGCGCCCCGGATGTACACCTCCAGAGCCCTGTGGCTGTGGGCGAACGGCTGGGGCCCCGCGCCCAGGCTCCCGGCCGGCAGGACCGCGGCCGAGAAGCGAGGACGTACCTGGTTCGTGGACGGAACGGCCGGCGCGTGCGCCTGGTGCCACGCCGGCGACACCCTCGACGAGGTCAGCGACTACAATCCCTGGGGTCTGCCCGCCGGCGAGCGCTACGTCTCCGCGGGGATCTCCGAGCTGAACGCGACCGGCCAGCCCACCTGGACCCTGGCCTTTGCGGACCTCGACGACCCCGACGCCGACCCGGTCGTCGTCACCACTCCAGACCCCGGACGCGCCCTCGTCACCGGAGACGTGGACGACCTCAACGCCTTCCGCATCCCCACCCTGTGGGGGGCCGCCCGAACCGCCCCGTACTTCCACGATCACAGCGCCGAGGACCTCGAGGACGTGGTCGAGCACTTCCGGGATCTGCTTGCGGAGCCGCCGGCGTCGGTGGTCATGAGCGATCGCGATGTGGACGACATCGTGGCCTACATGGCGCTGATCCGCTGACCCTCATCGCTCCTGGTAGAAGGAGTTCGGGACGCCGCACCTTGGATCGGCGTGTCGCGCACGGGCGTTTCTCACCGTGTCAGCCGACCTTGCCTTCCGAGTGGACCGAGATGCCGTCCGAGCCGAAGCTGGCCCGGTAGACGGGCAGGCCGTTGGCGAGCCGGGTCAGGGTCTCGCCCATCTGGGTCCCGGCGAGGTCCCGCATCGTATCGACCAGCGCGCCGTGGTCCACCATGTGCAGCCCCAGGGAGGGGGCGGCGCGCACGATGAAGTGGGCGGTCTGCTCCCGGAGGAAGTCCACCACCTGCGGGTGGTTCACGAACACCTGGGTGTCCTGGCTGAACGGCGCGACCATCGGGATCGGCGAGAGGGCCCACAGGTCGTCGTCCACGGTGACCTGCAGGACCGCACCCTCCGCGTGGCCACCCGCGAGCACGACGTACTCGAGGTCGGTGGCTCCGCTCCAGCGCAGGTGGAACCAGGCGCGGAGGAACTCGGGCACCAGGGTGGGGCGGACCCCATAGAGGTCCGGGTGCAGCAGCATCAGCTTGAGGTGGCCGCATCCGACGTTGTTCGGATCGAGCAGCAGCTCCAGCACCCGCTCCCGCACCGACTCCGGCGGGGCCGCGAGGAAGGTGCGCCAGGCGTTGGGGTGATCGATCGAGGATACGACCGGCCCGGTCACGGCGTCGTCGCGCAGGGCGCCGATCAGGTGGTCGAGCGCGTGATCATCGGTGTGCATGTAGAAGCGGCCGAAGGCGTCGACCCACTGCTGGAGCAGGGAGGAGAGGGCGTCGGCACCGACCGGCTGGCCCGACAGACGCTCGAGCGCGGCGATGGAGAGCACGAACTCGCCGGCGTCCCCGCCGGGCGTGCCGACAACTCCGTGGTCGTCGCGGCCGTCGACACAGGAGCGCTTGCCGTGCACAAGTAGCGCCGCCAGGCGGATCCAGCGGATGGCACCGGTGTCGCCGAGGTGTCCGCGCACCGCGTCCAGCGTCAGGTTGCCCGCGCGGGCGAGGCGCTCGCCCGGGGCGGGGGTGTCGGGCCCGAAGCGCCGCTCCAGCAGCGAGCCGTCGTGGCTGCTGCCGTAGCCGAGGGTCTTCCAGGCGAGCATGCCGCCGTCCATGGCCGCGACGAAGCGCATGCCGAGGGTCTCGAGGTAGCGGGCGACCACACCGGAGCGCTCGCCGTCGGTGCACACCAGCACGATCAGATCATCGCTGGCGGACCAGGCCGCGACGTTCGGGGCGTCCTCCACCGCGAG
>CALATR010000843.1 GCA_937891875.1 uncultured Pseudomonadota bacterium
AGCCGCCTGGCGCCGAGGTGCTGCTCTACCGGGTCGAGGAGCACAACCGCCGGCTGGTGGAGGTGTTCGAACGAAGTCTAGGACAGACGCCGCTGATCCGCGAGTCACTGCCGCGGGGGAGCTACCTCTGCCTCGTGCGGCATCCTGACTGTGACGAGGTCCGCTACCCGGTCGAGATCAGCCGCCTCGGCCACTGGGACGGGGAGAGGCCGGGCGAGTCCGAGCCCCATGCGATCCGTCTGCCGACGCGTGGACAGCTGGGTCCGGACGTGGTCTACGTGCCCGCCGGCTGGTTTCGCTTCGGCGGCGATCCGCTGGTGGACTGCTTTCCCCGCGGCCGGAGCTGGTGCGATGCCCTGGTCGTGCAGCGCTTCCCGGTCACCAATGCCCAGCTGGTCGCGTTCCTCAACCACCTGATCCTCGAGGGCGACGAGGCGCTCGCCCTGGCCATCGTCCCGCGGGAGACGGTCGCGACGGGCGACACCGACGCACATCCACGAATAGCTCGCAATGAACGCGGACTCTACGACCTGTCCCTGAGCTGCCGCGGCGTGCGCTGGCCGCCGGACTGGCCCGCGGTGCTGATCGACTGGGACGGCGCCCGCGCCTGCCTTCAGTGGCTCGCCGAGCAGAGCGGACATCCCTGGCGCCTGCCGTCGGAGCTGGAGTGGGAGAAGGCTGCGCGAGGGGTCGATGGGCGCTGGTTCCCGTGGGGAAACCACCACGACTGGTCATGGGCCAACAACCGGCTGTCCAGTCCCGGGCCCCCCGGCCTGGTCTCCATCTCCGACCATCCCGTCGACTGCAGCATCTACGGCGTGCGCGGTCTGGGCGGCTCGTCCCTGGACTGGTGCATGGACGCGTTCGTGCACCCGCCGCCGTCGGTGCCCGACCTGCTCCCCGAGCCCGAGCCCGTCGCGGCGGATCTCCGGGTGGTCCGCGGGGGAAGCTGCAAGGGACGCCCGCGAAATGCCAGGGTTGCCTATCGCTATCGGAACGAGACCTGGCGTCGGCACGCCGACCTGGGCGTCCGCGGGTTCTGCCGGCCCTGGTGAGCGGCCGCGTCCGCCTACGACCCAGGACAGCAGCAGCTCGCGATGCTGGGGGGCTGGCTTCGTCCAGTCGGACCCGTCGCCGAAAAACCTCCTCCTTGCCGCTCGCTTACGATGCCGGTTGCAACGGCCAGATCGGTCCACCCGTGGGGTAGGCTGTCCGCCACGGGGAGGTGAGATGCGACTGGCGATCCCTGCGCTCGTCCTGCTGTTCTCGGCGTGTGAACCGGGCAGCGGCGACGACTCCGGGCAGGACACGGCGATCACCGACCCGGTGGTCCAGGACGTGGACTTCACCTGTGACGAGTCCGCGGTACCCGAGGCGCTGCCCCTGCGCCGGCTCACGCGAACCCAGCACGGCAACACCCTGCTGGCACTCGCCGCCGAGCTGCTGCCGGCGGAGACCGCGGCCCTGACGACCGAGCTCCAGCCGGCGCTCGAGTCCCTGGTGCCCGACAGCCCCCGCGGTCCGGACAAGCACTTCGGGCGCCTCTCGCGCATGGACCAGGACGTCTCCCAGGCCCACGTCGATCGCGGCTACGACGCGGCGGTCGCCTTCGCGCGGGGCGTGACCGAGGGCGGGCGCCTGACCGAGATCGCCGGGACCTGCGACGCCGCCGAGCTCGCCTGCCTGCGGGGCTTCGTCGAGCGCTTCGGGCCCGTCGCCCTGCGCCGCCCGCTCACCGAGGCGGAAGTCGACCACGTCCTGCTCGCCGTCCAGGACGACCCGGTCTCCCGGGCCGACTGGCGCGACGCCATCACCGTGCTGCTGCTGCACCCGGACCACCTCTACCTCGTGCAGAGCGTGCTCGACGAGGGCGAGGAGCCCGCCCGCCTGGACGCGTGGTCCCTCGCCAGCCGCCTGTCCTACCACCTGTGGCAGGCGCCCCCCGACGCCGAGCTGCGCGCTGCCGCCGCGTCGGGCGATCTGCTCGACGACGCCGCCTACGCCGCCCAGGTCGACCGCATGCTCGCCGACCCCCGCGCCCGGGAGGCCATCCGCGAGTTCATCTCCGAGTGGCTCGGAAACACGACGTTGGAGGCACTGAACAGTCGGATCGGCACCCCGGTGTTCGACGCCTTCCGCGGCGAGTACACGCCCAGCGACACCCTGCGCGACGAGATGCTCGCCGAGGTGACCGACGCGGTGCTGTGGAACTACGATCACGGTGGCACCTGGGACGACGTGCTCACCGACTCCCGCCCGTTCGCTCGTACGGACGGCCTCGCCACCCTCTACGACGCTCCAACCTGGGACGGCCTCGGCGAGCCCCCCGCGTCCACCCAGGACTCCCGCGCCGGGCTCATCACCCGCCCGGCCTTCGTCGCGACCGGCTCGCCCAACACCCGGCCCATCATGAAGGGCGTCCTGATCCGCAAGGCGCTGCTCTGCGACGCGATCGGTGAGGCCCCGGCCGACGTCGCCGGCGAGCCGCCCGCGCTCGACGAGCACTCCAGCACCCGCCAGGTCGTGGAGAACCTGACCGGCACCGGATCCTGCGCCCAGTGCCACGTGCGGCTCATCAACCCGATGGGCTTCGTCACCGAGGACTTCGACGCCCTCGGCCGTCCGCGCACCCACCAGACGCTGTTCGACGCCGAGGGCAACGTCGTGACCGAGGTGCCGGTCGACACGAAGGTCGACTCCTACGTCTCGGGCAGCCAGGCCGACCCGGTCGAGGACGCCCACGAGCTGACCGCACTCCTGGTCGAGTCCCCCAAGCCCCGCGCCTGCCTCACCCGGCACTGGTTCCGGTTCACGTTCGGGCGCATGGAGGACCGGGTCAGCGACGGCTGTGCCCTGGCCGCGGTCGACGAGGCGCTCGACGAGGGCATGAGCCTCGAGCAGGCCCTGCGCGCCATCGCCCTCACCGACGCGTTCAAGCGCCGCTCCATCGGAGGTTGGTGATGACCACCCGCCGACGCTTCCTGCAGACGCTCGCCGGCGCGGCCATCGCCACGCCCTTCCTGCCTTCCCTGCTGCCGCGCAACGCGTGGGCCGCTGACGAGGCGCCGCGGCGCTTCGTCTCGTTCGCGACCAACCACGGCGCCATCTGGCAGAACTTCATGTGTCCGCCCGACGAGGTGCTCACCGAGCGCATGACCCACGCCGGCCACGAGATCCGGCGCGGCGATCTGGTGCTCGGCTCCAGCGGGGGGCGGGCCAGCCTGTCACCGGTGCTCACCGCCAGCGCCGCGGTGCTGACGCCCGCCCTGGTCGCCAAGATGACCGTGGCGCGTGGCTTCGACGTGCCGTTCTACATGGGCCACAACAACGGTACCCACCTGGGCGACTTCCTCGATGATGACCACCACGTCACCATCGACCAGCTGATGGCCTACTCGGACGCCTTCTACGGCGACACCTCGACCATCGTCGAGCGTGCGCTCACCCTGGGCAGCGGCGCGACCAGCCTCGGCTACGCCAACCCCGCCGACAAGAGCGCCGGCCTGTCCGCCGTGCCCGGCGAGAGCGACTCGATGGGGCTGTTTCGCCGGATCTTCCGCCCGACCGAGGAGGACCCGCGCCGACCGGTCGTGGACCTGGTGCTCGACGACTACAAGAGCCTGCGAGATGGAAATCGAAGGATCTCGGCGGAGGATCGGCAGCGACTCGATGCGCACGTCCAGCGTCTGTACGAACTGGAGCGCAAGCTGGAGGCGACCGGCGGCATCGCCTGCAACGACATCGACGAGCCGACCAAGGGCTCGCGGGACATCACCCGCCACTCGGACACCTACTACCTGGACCCGACCAAGCACGTCGAGGTCTGGCAGCTGATGAACGACGTCATCGTGGCGGCCTTCGCCTGCGACACCAGCCGCATCGCGACCATGCACACGATGTACCGGCAGACGTTCTCGTCGTATGCCGGTGACTGGCACCAGGACGTCGCCCACGAGTGCTACCGGAACGCGGAGCGGCACGACACGCTGATGACCGCGAACCAGGTCTTCTTCGAGGGTGTCTACGTCGACCTGATCAGCAAGCTCGACGCGGTGCGGGCGGAAGACGGCGGCACGCTGCTGGACGCGTCGGTCGTGCAGTGGTCTCAGGAGTCGGGGCCGAGCACCCACGAGGCGCTGGAGATGCCGTACGTGCTGGCTGGAAGTGCTGGAGGAAGGCTGCGGACCGGGCAGTACCTCGACTTCCGGAACCTGAACGTCGAGTTCAAGCGGAACAACTCGGAGATCCTGGTGCCGACGATGCACACGGGCCTCTTCGCCAACCAGTACCTGGCGACCCTGCTGGACGCGCTCGGCGTGCCGCGGTCGGAGTACGAGACCGGCGAGTACGGCGGCTACGGCAAGTTCAAGCGCGAGACCGCCACCTGGTGGACCGGGTACGGCAAGCACACCGAGGCCCAGTTCCAGGCGATGGGCACGCCGGTGCCGTGGATGCTGGCGTAGTCCCTACTCGCAGGCGCTCGAGGGCAGGTAGCCCGGCGCCGTGTGGCGGATGCGGTGGCCGCGGACGGCGTCGCCCTCGTCGAGGATCTCCCAGGTGAGGCCCCCGTCGCCGCTGCGGTAGAAGCGCTGCTTGTCGTACCACTGTTGCCAGCCCTCGTGGATGCCGACCAGCACGGTGTCGCCGGGGATGGCCGTGACCTCGCCGAGGAAGCGGGGCAGGGTGGCGGCCTCGGACGTCCAGGCCTCGCCGTCGGGACTGCTCCAGCGCATGCCCTGGGCAAACACCAGGAAGGACGTACCATCCCAGCTGACGTGCACGCTTCCGCCGTCGTCGCGAAGCGGGGTGACGACCCAGGTCTCGCCGCCATCGGCCGATGCGCAGACCGATCCGGTGCGGCTGCCGAGCACGATGGTGCCGTTGCCGTAGGCGAGTCGCCGCCCGCCCACGCAGGCGCCGGCGGCCGCGTCGACGTCCTCCCAGGTGTCGCCACCGTCGCGGGAGAGCACGACGTCCTCGTTGCCCAGCAGGATCGCCCGGCCGCTGCCGTAGGTCGCAAAGCCCGCGTTGCGCACGTGATAGTCGGTGCCGCCATCGTTCAGGGTCATCGGCGGGTTGGTGACGGTCTGCCAGGTCTCGCCGCCGTCGGACGTGCGCTGGGGATTGTAGCGGTCGGGGGCCAGGATCCCGTCGAACGTGCCCAGGATGGAGCCGAAGGTGCGGTCCTCATGCACGACGTCCCAGGCCAGACCGTCCGTGCTGGTGCGCACGCTGCCTGGCTTGCCCCACCCGAGCGTCATCCAGAACGCGCCGTCCCAGTAGACCAGGCCTTTGGGGCTCGCGACGTGGTGGTCGCAGTCGCAGGTGTCCATCACGTGGCACGCGCCGTCGCTGTCGGCCCAGGAGCACGACGCGCCCGCCTGGAAGCACACCACCGAGGCGGCCTCGTCGCACACGTCCTCGTCGCCCTCTTGGTCGAGGCTGCGCTCGCCTCGCCAGGTGAGTCCGTCGCACGTCCAGGTCGTGCGGCCGAGGTCGCCGAGTGCCATCACGACGCCCACGCTGCCGTCGGGCACCGCGGGCAGCTCCGGGTAGGGGTCGTAGGGGGCATGTCCGGAGAAGGCGCTTCCCAGGTGGGTGATCTCGAAGGTGGTCCCCTCGCCGTCGGGGCCGGATCCGGTGGTGCGTGGCTCGGGAGCGCCGTGGGGCTGGAAGAAGGCGGTCGTGTCGGAGGGCGGCTCGTCGACGAAGATCGTCAGGGTCGCGGGTGCGTCCAGGACCAGCTCGGGGCTGACGCGGAAGATCGCCGACAGGGGCGCGTAGCCGCGGCGGTGGGCGTCGTCGGTCTGCTCGAACGTGAGCTCGGTCTTCGATGGCATCGCACCGGCGGGGATCGTCAGCCGCGCGCCGGCCAGCTCCATCACGACCCCGTCGCTCCCGACCCGCTGCACGACCCGGGTGTCGGTCTCTTCGGTCGGGGCCTCGGTGCGCGGGTCCTCGGTGTCGGAGTCCGTGTCCGAGTCGGTGTCGGTGTCGGTGTCGGTGTCGGTGACGTCGCTGTCGTCGACCTCCGTGTCGGCCGCATCCGGGTCGGTCGGGCAGCCACAGAGCAGCGCGACGGCCAGCAGTCCCCTGCGCATCCTCACCTCCGGCGACAGCGTGACAGATGGGGGGGCAGCGAGGCTTTCGGGGGGCTGTCGGCCTTCGCCGCGGTGCCGTCTGAACCGACCTGAATCCGTCTGAAGAACCGGGCTTCAGCATGGTTCCGCTGCGCCTGCCGGAGGACCCTGAAGTCCGCGGTGCCCCCTCTGGGGCGTCGCCTCTCTTCGGAGGACCCGTGAAGCAGCTCCGCTCCTCGACCCCTTCACCTGCACCCAGGGCCGCGCCTGCCCCCCAGCAGGCCGCTCCCGCTCCCACGCCCGACGTCGGCCTCGACGGCGGGGGAGCAGCCGGCAGCGCCACCCCGGTCCTCGATGCCGCCGACGGCGAGCTCGGCACCTCGGACTGGGAGTTCGAGGCCAATGAGGTCCCTGCGGCGACGCTGGCCAGCATCGACGATCAGACGGCGAGCTGGTCGGCCGACCTCGGTGAGATCGATGCCGCGCTCCTCCCGGCGATGGCGGAGCTCGGGGCGCTGGCGGACACCGGGCTCCGGCAGGGGGACAAGGCTTCCTTCGAGGAGGCCTGGAGCGGCACCCGGGACACCATCCGTGCTGCCGGGGAAATCGTCGAGGACGCCGAACGCATCGAGGAGGACTGCGACGAGGTCGCCGAGGGCGGGGCGGACGTCAGCCGCCTGCGCGCGATGGTGACGACCGGGCTGGCGGCGGTGTTCGACAAGAGTCTGCGCCAGCCGGCCTTCGCCCAGGCGTGGGTGCCCACCTCCTACGACGGCGGCTCGTCACCGCAAGGCCTGACCCCCGGGAAGCTCGGCGTTCACCCGAAGTTCTCGAAGAGCCCTCGCAAGGTCCTCTCCCAGTGGGAGCGCTACGCCCAGGACAGCTACAGCGCGTACAGCTGGACCCTGTCCGACGTGGAGGCCGTCGAGCGCTTCGCGGCTGCGGCGATGGAGTACCCGACGTGGGTCGCGCTGGAGCAGCGGCTCTCCCAGCTGGACGGCTTCGGAGATCAGCCCGAGCCGGCGGCCATCGACGAGTTCGTCAGTCCCTTCGGTGGCGTCGTTCCTCCCCATGAGGACGCGGTCGGGCGCTCGCGCGAGTACCTCGACGCCGTGTTCGCGGGGCACACCAACGCGTTCTGGTCGGGCATGGCGGCGCAGAACTACACCAAGACCGTCGACCAGATCTACCTGGAGGACCAGACCACCGGCCAGGTGCTGCCCGAGTTCGAGAACCTCGAGACGGCCATCTCGGGGATCCGCAAGGAAGTCGAGAGCAGCTACCTCAGCGACGCGAACGTCCTCACCTGGCTCGCCTGGGCCGATACGCCAGAAGAGAGGGACTATGTACTCTTCCGGCTGGAGCACATGAGCCTGCTCTCGCCGATGCGCAACCGACTCTCCGAGGACGCCCAGAAGAAGTACGACGACTACCGGTCCAAGTCCCTGTCGTTCAAGGGCGGGCGCGGGGAGATCACCGAGGGTCCAAGCCTCGTCGACTGCGCCGTGGACGTGGTCGAAGGCTACGCGGACGCCATCGCCAGCCTCGCGGATCTGGACGCGATCCTCGCGACCCTGGGTCAGACGGAAGCGGTGGAGCTGCTGCTCGAGATCGCCGGCGACCGCCTCTCCCTGGTGCTCGACTGGCTGATCGACAACCCCGCCAGCCAGTTCCTGGCGCCGGTCATCAAGCTCATCGGCGACGCGGTGCACGTGCTCGCGGAGATCCTCGATCGGATCACCGTGGACGACGTCGTGCTGGTGGCCAAGCGGATCGCGGGGATCGGGCTCCTCGCGGTGCTCTGCGCGGCGCTGTGGCTCCTGGAGACGGTCAAGCTGGTGCCGGTCCTCGGCGATCTCGGTGAGCAGCTCCTGCTCGCGGTCTGGCGCCACCTTCCCGCGGACTTCAAGGCGCTGATCACCGAGCTCTTCACGGAGGTCTGGCCGGAGGGCTACGGCCTCGCCTTCGACGCCAACCTCGGCGCGACCTTCGGCATCCCGATCCATGTCGGCGTCGACGCCTACCTGCGGGTCGCCCACACCAAGGCGGGCCAGTTCCAGATGCAGCGCGGCGGCACGCTCAAGGTCGGCCTCGACACCGGGGCGGGGGTCGGGTTCTCGGCGGGCGTTCCGGGCAAGAAGAAGAAGGGGATCAGCGAGGGGGACGACGTCATCGCCGCCGAGGCCGGTGCGTCCGCCGGGGCTGGGCTCAAGACGGTCGCCCACGAAGAGTACGACTTCCC
>CALATR010000844.1 GCA_937891875.1 uncultured Pseudomonadota bacterium
AGCGCCACAGGTGCCTCGAACGAGAGGGCGGGCTCCCGGCTGGAACCGCTCCTCGAGGGTCCCTCTCCACACCAGCCAGCACGACTACGCGGGGGTCCGGACGAGAGGGGTTGAAGCTCGCCGAGGCCCGCCACTCCCCTCTCCGTGGTCTCAGTGTCCTCCGAAACCTCCGTGTCAAAGCCCGTTCTTACCCGTAGCATCCGCAACCCACGCCTCCCGCCACGAGTGCTTCCTCCACGCCCCTCAACGCCGCCCCTCCCGTCCCACGGACCGGGAGCCCCCGCCTTCGCGCTACTATCCTGGAGGAACCTCTGATCTAGAGGATCCGGTTCGCGTAGGAGGTTCACAGAGAGAACAGCGGCGGCCCCAACGCCGTCCTCGACGGGTGGAACGGTGATCTCACGGACCCGACCACCCAGCCGCAGCCAGAGGACGTTGCGCGCAGCACCGGACCCTACAGGCCTCCAGAGTCAGCCCTCTGGTCGCTCTCCGTCGGCGCAGTCCCACTCGAACCCGCCACCGCCAGACCACCCGAGCCACACCGCCCAGGCCCTCTGCGCCTCGGTGCCTCTGTGCCGAGCGGTGCCTCATCCCCCGAGAAACCCCCGCGCGTCCGTGATCGAAGCCCTACTCGCAGCTCTCCGACGGCTCCCCGAGGATCTCGGTCGCCTTCGCGCGCATCTCCGCCTCGGCCGAGCGACCCTCGCCCTTGGCCAGGATCTTCATGTCGCGATCCAGGAGCATGAAGCTGGGGAAGTTCGGGGCCCACTCCTGGCGGAGGAAGACCTGGGTGCCGTCGGCGACGACCGGGGTCAGCGAGCCCTCGGACAGGCCGAACTGCGAGGCCCAGGTCTCGTTGTCCGGGTACTCCGCCGGTGCCGAGGCCTCGTCCTGGCCGATGAAGGTCAGGTAGACCAGCTCGCCGCCGTAGCTGTCCGCGACGCAGGCGGCGTGCTTGGCGATGTCCTTGCACGGACCGCACCACAGGGCGCTGGCGTCGACGATGACGACCTTGCCGGAGAACTGCCACAGGCACACGGGCTCGCCGAACTGGTCCACCAGCTGGAAGTCGGGTGCCGTGTCGCCGACCTCGAAGCCGGTCGAGGTCACGACGGGGCCCTCATCCGAGAACCACGGCCAGCGGTTCGCCTCCTCGAGGCCGTCACAGGTGCCGGCCTCGGGGGTGATCAGCTCCGTGCGCTCGCACGCGGCGAGGGAGGCGATTGCGACAGATGCCAGGATGAAGGTTCTCATTGGAAGGTCCCTACGACGGCGAGTCGGGTGCCGGTGAAGGCGGGCACGTTGCGGCACTGCCCGCCAGAACAACGGATGCCAGCAGCATAACCGCCGTGGAAGGCCTTGACCGTCCAGGACGAAGTCGGTTTCCAGAAGAGCTCCACCGCGCCGTAGGCCGCAGGCCAGTCTTCCTTCAGGTTGCCGCCGTTGTTCGCGACCGGATTGGTGGTGTGATCGTAGAAGCCCGTGATGCCCAGATCCGGCGTCGCCAGCACGGTGACGCTGGAGTTGAACTCGTGCCAGGTGTCGGGCTCGATGGTGGCGTCGCCGAAGGCCTGGGGGCCGGGGTCGAAGAGCTGGCCCACCAGGCTGATCTGGGTGCCGGCGCCGATGGGCAGCGGCGCCTTGAGGTCGGCCGCGCCGTAGAGCTGGCGGTCGGGGTCGTAGCCCTCGTCGCGCACGTCCATGCGGGCGAGGGTCTGCACGAGCAGGCTCCAGTGGTCGGCGATGATCTCGGCGCCGGCCTGCAGCTGGAAGCTGGTCTCGGGAGCGGGGGCCTTCTGGGCGGCGTTCACCAGGTCCTGGTCGCGGGCGATGCCGAAGGCGACGTAGGGCGTGGCGTTGCCGACCATGCCGTCCACCCGGAGCAGGCCGCCGGACAGGTCGTTGCTGCCGGTGACCGCCGCGGTGTCGATGTTGATCGCGCGCTCCAGCTCCAGGGTGGGCGGGGCGACCACGGTGTAGCCGTACTGCACGGGGATGGGGTTGTTCAGGCGGTAGACGTTCTTGAACCGCCGGACCTCGAGCTGCCAGGTGGTGCTGCCGACGAACCACAGGCCCGAGCCGTACAGGGCCGTGCCGGGCTTCACCTCCTCGCGGCCGTCCACGAAGATGTTCGGGTGCAGGTCGCGCTCGTTGTAGGCGAAGAGGTCGGCCTCGAGGTTGAGGTCGAGGCCGCCCAGGCTGGTCGCCATGGTGGCGCCGCCGATGAGCGCGTCGGGCACCTCTCCGATCGCGTCGATGGGACCTTGCAGGCCCTTCTCCAGCACGTCGTCGGGATCGCCGTAGCTGGTGACGTAGTTGTACATGACGCCGTGGGCGCCGACCGTGGTGGCGCCGATGTTGTACCGCTCGGCCCGGACGCCTGCGACCAGGTGGCGACGGTCCCCGTCGAGCAGCCGGAAGTTCGGTTGATCCTGGAACACCTGCTGACGGTTGAGCATACCGCCCAGGGCGGTGAACTTCCACTCGCCCGGCTGGGCGACCATCTTCACGCCCTGGATGGACGTGTCGACGTCGTTGTCCACGTTGCGGTTGATGTTCATGACCGCGCCCACGCCGAAGCTGGCGTAGAAGTCGCCGAAGGTGAGGTCGAAGTCCTTGCCCTTGTACGTGGCCGAGACCTTCTCCGGGTTCATGTAGAGGCGGTCGTTGGTCATCTCGCGGAACGGGTTGGTCAGGCAGGTCGACGGGGCCTGGGGACAGGCGTTCTGCATCGCCGGCGTCCAGACCTTCTCCTCGCCGTCGACCAGGTGCGGCAGGCCGATGAAGGCGAGCTGATCGACCTGGATGCCGAAGGTCCAGCGACCCCGGCTCGCGCGGCCGACCAGGCGGGTGACCTCCTCGATGAAGCGCGGGCGAGCGCCATCGATATGCACCAGGGGCGCCGGGTTGTACCGCTGCAGCCGGATCTCGGTGTCCAGGTTGAAGGACACCGACACCTTGGGCTTGTCCTCGGCGGCGGCAGCATCCCCGTCCTCGGCGAACGCGGGGGCGGAGAAGAGGGCCAACAGGGCGAGCATGCACACTCCTCGGCCATCCAGGGTGGCGCGTCGGGCGAAGCTCGGCAAGTCAGGGCTCTGTCTACTCGACGAGCAGGGGCAGCTTCTGGACCAGGAGCGGCTCGCCGACTTCCTCGATGCCGCCGTCATTCGTCAGTTTCGTCGCGACGAGGGACGTGACCAGGAACCAGGGTCCGCGAGGGGCGTCGACGGGCAGCTTCACCTCGAGGGAGCTGGCCCGCTGGCTGCCGGCAGGGATGCGCGTGTCGGCCTTGGTCATCCACGGCGGCTCGGCCTGCAGGAAGTGCATGAACTCGACCGCCACCGGCGTCGCCCACACCTTCTGGGCGTCGTCGCCGTCGGGACCGAGGACCTCGGCCTTCAGGCGCACTCCCTGCCACGGCGAGCCGGTGGGAAAGCTGTGGCCCGCGCCGGTGTTCTGTACGGTGATCCTGCCTTTCACTGCATCTCCGCCCCGGACCAGGGGGTCGGGAGCCAGGGTGACCAGCACGCTCACCGCGCGGGCGGCGGGCAGGGCCATGCCGTGGCCGGCGCTGCTGTCGAGGTGGCAGGTCTGGCAGGTGATGCCGGCAGCCGGGTACGCGCTGCGCTCCCACTCGCCGACGGTGTCGTAGATGGGGCGATCGGCGCCGGGCCAGGTGAGCTGGTGACACGGCGCGCAGGCGCGGGCGTCGGTCAGCTCCCTCGCGAACCCTGGTGCGTGGGGGGCTACGGCCGGGTGGGGGCTGTCGCCGAGGACCTTGCCCTTGCGCAGGTGGCAGGCGGCGCAGGTGACGCCCTCGGTCGCCAGTGTCGCGTCGAAGTCGGCGTTGGGGCCGCGGACGGGCGTCTTGGGATCGCCCCCGTCGAGCACCACGTGCTGGCGGTGCTGCACGTCGAGCGGCAGGTGGCAGCTCATGCAGCGGGGATCGGCGGCGGCGTCCGCGGCAGCGCGCAGGGTGTCGCTGGGCCCGTGGGCGTGCCCCGAGGTGCGCCAGGCGTCGACCTCGGCGGGATGGCAGGCGGCGCAGCCCTGGGCACTCACGTTGGCGAGTCCCTCGGGCAGCGGTCCGAGCTTCGTCGGAAGGGGCGTCCACAGCGGGGTCGGCGCCACCTTGGGGCGCTTGTCGACCGGGGGCGCGTCGGTGTCCACCTGGGGGGCGGGGTCCGGTTCCTCGACCTTCTTCCTGGCGAAGTCGAAGATGCCGGCGGTGGCGGTGGGCGCGCTCAGGGCGAGTGGGAGGGCGAGGGCGAGGGGAGCGCCGATCAGCAGCGCGGTCGCGGCGACCCGCCGGGCAGCAGGCCCGACGCGTTCGGAGAGGGGCATGGGGATCCGGTGGGCTAGAAGTCCACGATGGCGGGGTCGTCGGCGTAGGGGGGCGCCGGGAGGACGAAGCGGGTGCCGGGCTCCTCGTACAGGGCCAGGTAGTGCCCGTAGGCGGCGCTGACCTTCTGCACGTAGCCGCGGGTCTCGCGGAAGGGGATGTGCTCGACGAACTCGTCCATGGGCAGATCGCCTGAACCCTGCAGCCAGGCGTGCACGTTGAAGGGGCCGCCGTTGTAGGACGCGACCGCGAGCGGGGTGTTGCCGTCGAAGCGATCGAGCAGCTTGCCCAGGTAGAAGATGCCGTAGCCGACGGCAAAGACCGGGTCTTCGAGGTCGCCGGAGAGGAAGTCCTCGTCGCCCTTCAGATCGGCGAGCAGGCGGCCGGTCCGCGGCATGATCTGCATCGCGCCCCTGGCGCCGACGTGGCTGGTGGCGACGGCGTTGTAGCGGCTCTCGATCCGCATGATCGCCATGACCAGGTAGGGGTCGACGTCCTCGGTGCGGGCGTGGGTCCAGACCGCGTGATCGTGGGCCAGCGGCCAGCCCAGGCGGTACGCCTCCGCCTTCAGCTCGGGGTCGGTGATGTCGTCCCAGGAGCCGTAGGTGAACCGGTCCGCGTGGTGGTGATCGCGGGTCACGTAGAACATCTGGCGCCAGTCCGGCGAGCGGCTCGGGATCTTGCGCGCGAGGGCGTGCTTGGGGTCCCGCGGGTTGCGCCAGGCCTCGCGCCAGGTCTCGTAGATCTCGGACATGACCGGGCCGGACACGTCGTACAGGCCCACGTCGGAGAGGTCTCGGGCGACGATCCACTCCGGCCACTCGTCGCCGTGGCGGCTGGCCAGACGACCGAGGATCTCCCGGCCGTCGTCTCGATCCCAGAGCACGGATGGGCGGTAGGAGTCTGGGGGCAACGCCGGGTTTCGGAGCACGTCGGCGACGGCGAGCACCGGCTGGAGCGGGGTCGGCTCCGCCTCGCGCAGGGGCCAGGTGAGGGTGGCGAGCGGCGAGAGGGCGACCGGCTCGCGGGAGACCGGGGGACGGACGCGGGGGCGGGAGGGGACGCCACCGGTGG
>CALATR010000845.1 GCA_937891875.1 uncultured Pseudomonadota bacterium
ATCGCCCATGCCGGAAGCAAACCTGAAGAACATCGCCCTGCTGATCGATGCAGACAATGCCAGCCATCACGGCATCGACCCCGTGCTGACCGTGCGGATCATCGACTACGCAAACCACAGCTTCTACGCCCGACAGGTGCCGGTCGCCTCGCTGCAGCGCGCCCTGGTCCGGCTGGGGTGGGAGACCTCGTGCGACCTGTTGCTGCGGCTGGTCGTCGAGACCGCGACCGAGTCGTCCGCGGGTGCCCTGGCCCGCCCCATGTGGGAGCACAGCCTGCGGGTCGCGGTCCTGACCCGGCTTCTCGCCAAGGACGCCCGGGTCGTCGATCCCGCCCTCGCGTTCACCGGCGGACTCGTGCACGGACTCGGCCAGCTCGGCCTCCTGGCGCTTCACCGTGACGCCTACGCGACCCTGTGGCGCAACGCCCCCAGCGGTCCGCACCTGGCCCGCGCCGAGCGTCAGGCCTACGGCTTCGACCACGCCCGGGTCGGCGCCGGGGTGCTCGCCCAGCTGTCCGTGCCCGAGGAGCTCCCCGGCGCGATCACTCGCATGTACCGCGCCAGCCTCGCTCAGCGCAGCTGGGCCGGCCGGCCGGACCTCCCCCTCGCCGCCCTGCTGCAGCTCTCCCAGACCCTGCTCTATGGCGAGGGCGACCGCCTCGACGACGCCGAGTGGATCGCCTCCAGCAGGCTGGTCCGCCGCTTCGCCCTCCGGGACGACCAGATCGCCACCCTGGGCGTGCGCTTCCAGGACGCCTACGACCGCCAGCTCGGAGCAGCCGAGGCCGCGTAGCTCAGGCCTGGGCGAGGACCTCGATCAGCCGCAGCAGCTGCTCGGTCTGGAACGGCTTGTAGGCGACCGGCCGGCCTGACCGGAGGACCTTCTCCTGCAGGGCCCCAGTGAAGACGCCTCCCGTGATGAAGGCGAGGCGCTCGACCAGATCCGGGGCGACCACGGTGAGGGCGTCGAGCAGCTCGATGCCGGTGCGCGGCGACATCATCAGATCACAGAGGATCGCGTCGTAGCCGAAGCCGAGCGCGAGGTGGTCCACCGCGTCGTCCACGTGCAGGCGGGACAGGGTGTTCACCATGGACCGCAGCACCTTGTCGTCGTCGTCGACGATGAGCACGCGCCGCTGGGGGTAGGAGATGTCGTTCAGGCTCGGCTCGTCCTCGACGTCGTCGGGTGCCTGGCTGTGGACCGGCAGGATCACCCGCACGGTGGTGCCCTGGCCGACCTCGGAGACGAGCTCGATGCGGCCCCCCAGATCGGTCACGATCTGGTGGGAGATCGCAAGGCCCAGGCCCGTGCCCTTGCCCACGCCCTTGGTGGTGAAGAACGGATCGAACACGCGCTCGAGCAGCTCGGGGGGGATCCCGCAGCCGGTGTCCTGCACCTCGATGACCACCTGATCGACGTCGTCGTGGCAAGACAAGCGGACCACGCTGTCCTCGGAGTAGTCGTCGGGCAGCGCCTGGGCGGCGTTGAGCACCAGGTTCGTCACCACCTGCCCGATGGCGACCGGGTTCGCGAGCACCGGCTGGGTGGAGCGCAGCGAGGCCTCGAAGCGCCCCCGCGCCCGCACCGTCTTGGCCGCCATGCGCTGGGTCCTCCGCAGGACCGGGGCCAGATCCACCGCCTCCTGGCTGCGCTGATCGGGCGTCGAGAGCAGCTTGAGATCCCCGACGATCCGCTCGATGGCACGAGAGCCGAACTCGATGTCCCGCACGGCGACCAGCACGTCCTCGGGTACGTCCCCCAGGTGCTCCAGCTCCGAGAGCACGAAGAGCACGTTGTTGACGATGTAGGTGAGCGGGTTGTTGATCTCGTGGGCGATGCCGGCGGCCATGGTGCCCATGGAGGCGAGCCGATCCGCCCGCGCCAGGAGATCCTGCAGCTGCTCGCGCTCGGTCAGATCCTGCATGATGAGGACGGCGCCGATGACGTGGCCGTCGTCATCCTCGATGGGCGAGGCGGTGTAGCCGATCCGACGAGCGGTTCCGGCCTGCGGATGCAGCCAGATGCCGCTGCCCCGAGACCGTGTCCGTCCCGTGTCCAGCACGATCCGCGCGGGGTTGACCAGCGGCTCGCCCTCGGTGCGGCGCAGGTCCAGGACCGCCTCGATCCGGCGCCCGCGAGCCGCGCTCACGGACCATCCCGACAAGCGTTCCGCCGCCGGATTCAGGTGTTCCACCCTCCCTTCTACGTCGACCGTCACCACCGCGTCCGCGATGGACTGCAGGGTGACCCACAGCCGGTTGTTCCGCTCGGCGAGCTGGCGCACCCGGCGGGACCTGGCGATGGCCGCTCTGAGCACCCGGGGCACCTCACTCTCGGAGAAGGGCTTGACCAGCACGGACGCCGCACCCACCTCGTGCATGCGCCCGACCACCTGGGGATCGGACTCCCCGGTCAGGAACACCACCGGGATGCCGTGCTGCTGGATGATCTCCTCGGCGAGAGCGAGCCCGTCATGCTCGCCGGAGACGCTCACCTCCATGAGCACGACGACCGGTTCCGACCGCACGATTGCGTCCAGCACGCCATCCGCCGACCGCACAACATCCACGTGATCGAAGCCGTGTCCCTCCAGCGTGGCCACGAGGCGTACCGCGAGGTCGCGCTCGGTCTCGACAACAAGGACCCGGTTGGAGGTCGCCATGAATCCCCCGGCAGCCCGACACCATAGCGCAGGGACGCAGCTGGCCCGGAGGCTCGCACAGGCGCACCGGTGCACACGCGATCGTGCCGGGCAGGCGTGCCCGGATCGTCACACGAGCATGTCCACGCGACGCTCGACGCTCGGCGCATCTTCCGGCTGCTCC
>CALATR010000846.1 GCA_937891875.1 uncultured Pseudomonadota bacterium
GAGGACGGCGGACGGCTCGTCCCCCGGCACGGCCGCGCCGAGGGCGTCCGACAGGGCCTGCCAGACGTGCGCCGCCTCGCTCGCCGCGGTGAGGTCGACGAATACCCCGGGCCGTCTGTCGAGCAGGGCGTGGGCGATCGAGGTCTTGCCGATGCCGCCCGGCCCGACCAGGACCACCCGGGCCTCTGGCACGAGCTGGTGGTCGATCCGTTCGATCAGGGGGTCGCGGCCGAGGAGGGGGGGCATCGGGCCAAGCGTAGCGCACGACGCGGAGGGGGTGTCCGCGTGCGGTGCAGGTCGTGCAGGTCGCTACACCGCCAGGCCGAGCAACCAGCCGATCCCGGCGCTGATCCCCATGGCCAGCAGGCCACCGATGACGACCCGGGGCACGCCGCGCTTCATGGGGGCGCCGGCCTGGTAGCTGGAGAGGGCGCCGAGCACGACGAGCAGCACGAAGGTCGCGACGCCGACGACGACCACCACGAGCTCGGCGGGCACGAGGGCCGCGACGATCACGGCGGGCAGGGCGCCGGCGGCGAAGGACACGGTCGACGCGACCGCCGCCTGCACGGGACTGGTCAGATCCTCGGGATCGAGGCCGAGCTCTTCGCGCATGTGAGCGCCCAGCGCGTCGTGGCGCATGAGCTGGGCCGCGACCTGCCGGGCGAGGTCCGGCTCGACCCCGCGCTCGACGTACATGTCGGTCAGCTCCTGCAGCTCGGCCTCGGGGTCCTCCTTCAGCGCCTTGCGCTCGAGGTCCAGATCCGCGAGCTGGGCGTCCCGCTCGGAGCTGACCGAGACGTACTCGCCCACGCCCATCGACAGCGCGCCGGCGACCAGCCCGGCGATGCCGCCGATCAGGATGGCTGTGGTCCCGGGATTTGCCGCAGCAATGCCGACAACGAGTGCCGACGTGGAGACGATCCCGTCATTGCCTCCGAGCACGGCGGCACGCAGCCAGCCGCCCTCGGTGCTTCGGTGGTGTTCGACCTTGGGCATGGCCCCGGCTAACGAGCCCGGCCGCCGGGCGGGAGCCGATCCGGACACGCGCTCACGCGGCGCGCGCCTCGGTGGATGGGGACTCGTCGTTCCCCGAGAGGCGCCCGACCGCCGGACCCGCGACCAGCTGCACGCCGAGCGTCCGCAGGTCGTCGACCACATTGCGGCAGGTGAGGTTGCCGTGGGCGCACAGGGCGCCGGTGCGACGGGCGATGGTGCTGGAGAGGCCCACGACCTCGGCCGCGCCAGGCCGCGCTCCCAGGGCGTCTCGCACGCAGTCCTCGAGGACCCAGATGTCCGGGGCGACCGTCTCCGCGAGGCGACCGATGGCGTGCAGGTCCAGGTTCTCGACGCACACGGCAAGCTGGAACCCCTCTGCCCGTGCCCACCCCATGCTGCGCAGGTGGGGCTCGGAGGGGGAGGGGAGGTGCAGGCACAGCACCGTGTCCGCGGTCGCGACCCCCGCCAGCTGCAGGGCTGCAACCACGTGATCCCGGCGGCGGTACCAGAGGACCAGGTCCTGGAGGGTGTGGCGCAGGACGAGCCGAAGTGCGGGATCCTCACGGTGGAACCTTCCGAATCGGCTGCAGCTCTGCTGGAGGAGGTCGAGGGCGTGCTCGCCGCGGGACACGACCCGGTCGAGCAGTGGGATCGAGTCGGTCACGTCGCCGTCCGCCGCGTACAGGCGTGGCTCGACGGCCCAGGTCCGGCGCTCGCCGAGGTGGGACCAGCGCGCGAACTGCAGCTCGGAGTGGTTGGAGACCACCTGCCTGGCCGCCGGCTGCAGCCGCTCCCGGCTCCCCGGCTTGAGCCGCTTGCGGGCGAGCATGGCGTGGTCGGCGTGGGAGAGCAGATCCTCGACGGTGTCGCCGTCCTCCGGACAGGTCGACACGCCGATGGTCGTGCCCACGCGCACGGTCCGACCTTCGACCTCGTACGGCTCCTGCAGGGCGTCTGCGAGGCGCTCGGCGGTGGGGGCGCCGTCGTCGCGGTCGGTCATGAGGTCGAGCATCACGGCGAACTCGTCGCCGCCGAGCCGCGCGACCACGTCGGTGTCCCGCACCAGCGCCTGCAGGCGGGCGGCGAAGGCCTTGAGGAGCAGGTCGCCGACGTGGTGGCCCATCTGGTCGTTGATCGGCTTGAAACCGTCGAGATCGAGGTAGAGCAGCGAGAACGGCCGGTCGGTGCGGCGGTGTCGCGCGAGCGCACTCTCGACCTGGGTCAGGAAGTGGGAGCGGTTCCACAGCCCGGTGAGTCCGTCGGTGCGGGCGAGGGCCTCGATCTCCCGGCGCACGACTCCGCGGGAGATGGCGCTGCGGATGGCCCGCTTCAGGGCGGAGACGGTCACCTCCTCCTTGGGGATGAAGTCCACGGCGCCCGAGGACAGCGCGTCCGCCTCCAGCTGCTCGTCGTCGAGGCTGGTGAGGGCGATGTACGACGTGGAGCAGCCCGCCGCGGTCCGCTCGGCGATGAGGTCCGAGCCATGGCCATCGGGCAGGAAGTGGTCCACCAAGGCCAGCTCGTAGTGTCCGGAGCGGAGCTTCTCCCTGGCAGATGCCACGGTGGCCACCATGTCCGGGACCACATCCAGGCGGGTGCGCTCGAGCTGGCGACGGAGGATCAGCCGATCGGCAGGGTCATCCTCGATGATGAGGACCGGGATCGGCATTCGTACCTCCGTGGGGAGAATCGGCACACGGACGGTCCGGCTTTACCGGCTGGGATCCGGAGTTGGGGAGGTCTCGCGGCCTACATCGCCCCACTGTCGCTGATGTCCCAGCTGGTGCTGGCGGTCGTGCTGCCCGAGAGGCGGATCATCTGCTGGCCGCTGCTCGACTCCTCGAGCTCGTCGATGCTCACGTCGTAGATCTTCGTCGCCTCGTCGGTGCCCGTGACGATGAGCCGCACGTCGTAGCTGGTGTCGTCGCCGGACGCGGCCCAGGTGTCGAGCGCGTCCGCGCTGTCCGGGGTCTGCCGCACGAGCACGATGTCGCCGGTGCCGAGGTCGAACCAGGTGCCGACGCTGTCGATGCGGGTGCGGTCGCCGTCGTCCTCGATGAGCACGATGCGGATGTCGCTTACGCCGAGGCTGGCGTCGCCGGCGTGGGCGGTGCTGGAGGCGAGGAGGACGGTGCAGACGAGGGCGATGGGGCGGAGCATGAGGACCTCGGGGAAGCGGTCGGGGAGTTCCGACGCGCACCGGTCCCAACGGGGTCTGGCTCCCGATCGGGGGTGACAGGCGATGTCATGTCGATCCCCACCGACAGCACCCGGATCCCCAGGTCGCGGCGCACCTCGGTGAGCGGTCGCTTCCAGTGCTCGGCCCAGTTCACTCCGAACAGGAGATCGGCGTTCACCCCCTGTTCCCGGCCACGCGCCATCGCGTCCAGCACGTCGGCCGGCTCGTAGTCGGGATGACCGAGCGCCCCGCGGATCAGCGCCACGCCCATCGCCAGCGGTGCCATCCGGGTCTTGGGCAGCTGGGCGAGCATGAACGCCAGGATCTGCACCTCGCTGACGACGTCGGTGCCGATCCCGGTCACGACGTGCCAGATGTCGTGCACCTCGTACAGGTGCACCGGGATCCAGTCGCTCTCGCCGAGCGCCTGGTCGGTCAGCACCCGCGGCTCGACCCCCTCGCGAGCGACGAAGTCGGCGAACTCCCGGCCCAGCGTGCCCTCCGGCAGACGCGCGAGGGCGGCGACGTCCACGTTCAGGTGGAACGGCGCGGCGAGGGCGCGGGCCGCGCGGGGGTGTGCCTGCAGGTCCGCGCGCATGGCGGCCAGCTGGGCCGGGGTGTTCGTCGCCGTGACCAGCCCGAAGATCGACGGCAGGTGGCCGGGCTTCAGGGTGAGCCGGAGCCCGTGCCAGCCGGCTGCGGCGAGTCGAAACGGAGAGAGCATGGGACCTCCACGGATCCCAGGTCACGTGGAGGAGGTCTCGGCGGGGACCCGTTGTGTGGCAGCGTGGGGGCTGGCACCCCACCATGATGGGGTTGTCCCCAGGTCGTTCCGGGGGCACTGCAGGAACGAGACACGGGAGGGGACATGCGCCTTCGAGGATGGTCAGACTGGCGGCGCTTCACGGTATGGTCGGCGTTCTTCCTTCTTTTCGGGCTGGTGCTGCCCGCCTCCGCCCACGCCCTCGACGAGTGCCCCTTCGAGGTCTTCGAGGCGTTCGCGGTGCCGCCGGAGTCGGAGCTGATGCGGGCGATGGACGACGCGCTCGTGCGTGGCGAGGCGCCGGACGGCTACCACCTCGTCATCGGCAAGGTGAAGCGCACCGGGCGCGGATCATCGAAGCTGGCCCTGACGTACCCGGTGTGGCAGCCGCCCCACGAC
>CALATR010000847.1 GCA_937891875.1 uncultured Pseudomonadota bacterium
GGATCCGCCCGATGCCGCCGATGCCGCCGATGCCGCCGATGCCGACCGCCCCGACCGGGAGTGGCTCTCGATCTCGGCAGGATCGACGCGGTATTACAGCCACGATCCCTACATGGAGTCGTACCGGATCGCGCCGGACATGGAGCTCTCGGCGGGCTGGGCCGGTCGCCACGGCCTCGGCATCACCGGGCACCTCTGGGTCCAGGCCCCGTGGAAGGAGCGTGGACACACGTTCGACGGCGGGGTCACCAGCATCGCCCCTATCGAGCGCCACCTGGTCGCCGCGAGCTTCGTCGGGGGGCGCTTCGAGCGGCCGGGACCGGGTCCCGGGTACGGCCGTCAGGTGCGGCTGGGCGCCGAGGTGCTGCTGGGCGTCGGCGTGCGCCACGACATCGCCCGGAGCTTCGCCGCGCGCCCGGACCTGGGACCGAGCGGGGTGGAGGTCGTGCCGGTCGACGCCCGGAGCAGCGTGGTGCCGATGGTGGGGGCCAGCGCGGACGTGCTGCTGCCGATCACCGCCGGGGTCGGGATCCGCCTGTCCGTCCAGCCCGCCTGCATGCCCTACCTCGGCGGGACCCTGACCCACGGAGGCACCGTCGAGGACGACTCCACCGTGGTGTTGCGCGGCATGGCGGGCGTGACCTTCGAGCGTCGCCGCGTCCGTGCGCGGCGTGGGTCCGCGGATCCGCACACCCCGGAGCCGCCGGCGCCGGTCTCGCGGGCATTCGTCGATCCGTCCGATCCCTGGGAGCGCCCGGTCGAGGCCTACCACCCGGAGCTCGCCCGCAGCGCCCTCGCCGTGTCCCTGGGGGCCAACGTCAAGAAGGATGGGATCCTCGACGACCACTACCTCAACGGCGGAGTCGCGGCGTCCAGGGTGTGGGGCCACGGGTTCGGGCTCGTGGCTCGCCTGCAGGTCAACCCGGTGGCCCACAGCCGGTTGATGCTCTGGCCCGGCTACACCTACACCGACAGCCTGGGCCTGCTGCAGACCGGCCTTCGCTACGAGCTCGACGGGGGGCAGGGTCGCTACACCCGCAACGTGCGCCTCGGGTTCGACCTCACGGGCGGCCTCGCGCTGGCCCGCGTGCGGGGAGAGGACCTGGACCATGTCCCGGCGGGGGCGACGCCGTTCGTGCACTACGCGGTCGGAGCAGCCGTCGATCTGGACCTGCCGGTGCGGCCTGGCGTCGGGCTCCGCCTGTCGGTCCAGCCGTTCCACAGCTTCGGGAGAAACCGGATCCACGTCGATCCCGGCATCCGGATGTACCCGCGGGACCGGACCGGCGTCCGAGTCATGCTGGGGGTGTGGCTGTCGCGGCAGAAGCGGACGGAGTCGGAGGCTGAGGAGCCTGGCACCGCCCCGTGACGGCTCGACCGTCGGTCACGCGCACAACGCAGGACGCGGTCTATGCAGCGGAGGGGGCCAACATGGCAGGGTAGGACGAGGGGTGTAGAGGGACCGTACGCGTCCGGTATCGTTGCGAGCCGAGTCCAGTCGAGTTGGGGAAGTCATGACCACGACAGCCGAGAATGGAAGCGCGCTCGCGGAGCTGCTGATCAAGCTCTTCAACACCAAGGAGCTCCAGCGCCTTACCAAGGACGTTGTCTCCAGAGACCTGTACGACAGCCTGAGCTGGTCTGGCTCGCTCCGGGACCAGGTCGATGAGGTGGCGGAAGCGCTGGTCCGCTGGGGCCGCCTCGATGGAAAGCTGTTCGAGACGCTCATCCGCCAGCGGCCGTACCGAGATGTGGAGATCATCGCGGTAGCGGCGGCGTACCGGGTCACGGTCGATCCCCAGACCGCAGTGAATGCGCAGAGCCTGCTCGAGTCGCTCTTGCAGATCCAGGCGAACCACCCACCAAACCACCCCATTCAGGTGTTCATCAAGGCCGTGGTCGCTGGACTCATGTCGTACGTCCAGCAGGGTGGAAACCACGTGATCGAGCTTTCTTCGCATCACTACAAGCGTTTCGTCGAGGCTGACGACGTTCCGCCTGGCCATGTAGCGTATGCCATCGCCGATCTGACCGACAGGACCGAGGCGTTCTGGGATGACGAGGTGGAGGAGACCGACTCGTGGGTCCGCGAACGGATCTTCCTCCTCGATCCTGAGGAGTTGGTCGACCCTTCACGTCTGGCCCAGCACATCGGACTGTTTGAACACCAGCGGCGCTACAACGACGTGTTCGTCGGTGACGTCTCGATGGTCCGCTGGAAGAACCATCACTTCGGGGACCTCGGCGTGGGCGCGCACCTGCTCCTCGTCGAACGTGATCTCGTGGGAGGGTACGTCCGTCGGGAGGGGGAGGCGTTCCTCCGGCTGGAGCGCAACGAGCTGCTGTATCGGACCGCAAAGCGGCGCTACAAGGACCTCAAGCGCCAGTGCGTGCCGTTCAGCTCTGGCATGTCTGTCGATGACCTCCGCAAGGCCTGGGTCCGAGCCCGTGGTGTTGGCGTCTGGGATCCGGCCTGGGCATCGGTCGACCATCGCGCGCCACGGTACTTTGACTCCTACCCGCTGAACGTGAAGGTCTGGATTCCCGGGTACCAGCTGCTGATGGAGCGCTGCGCCGACACGGTCGGGCATGTCCTCTACGACGCAATCAAGAGCGGAAAGGACGACCTGAGGGCCCTGGAGATCGGATTTGGAACCGGGGAACTCACGCGACGGGTGCTTTCCTGGGCCGACACCGTGAATCGTCCAGTGGCTCGAATGGGTCTGCCTCGCCCCATCACCGAGGTGGTGGGCGTGGATGCGTCGCGGCGCATGCAGGCCAGGATCGATCCGCTCCGGCAAGAGTTCGAGAACGTGGTGCTGAAGCCGCACTTCGGTCGATGGCCCGACACGTTGCCCGCAGCGGTGACGAGCAAGCGGTACGCATGCATCTACGGCTCGCTGGTCCTCCATCACATCCTGCCCGACCCCACTGAGTCGGACGTGCGAGCGTTCCTTCGACGGTGCGCCCAGCTGCTCGAACCCGGGGGGACCCTCGTGTTTACCGACAGCTTCTGCCGTCCGGACGAGGACGGGGGGCGCAGCAGGATCGAAGACTGGAACAAGCACATGCTCGACTTCGGGCTGGAACCCGAGACCGTGACCTCGTTCTTTAGTTTCAACGAGGAGATGAAGCGGAATGTCAGCGTCGACCGACTGCGTGCGGCGGCCCCAGCGTTCGGCTTCGAACACGTCGAGCTCCAGCACGTTGCCGCTCCGGGGTCTCCTGCCTCGGCCTTCGGTGTCCTCACGATCCGCTGATCGCGCGCCCGGTCTCCCACCGGCGACCCGTGACCTATCCCCGAAACACGCCCGTCAGGTACGCGATCGTAGCACCAAGCCACGTCGCCGCCGCCAGGCCGATGAGGCTGTACATCAGCACGGCCGCCAAGGTGAGTCGCTGCTGCCCCCGGGCGACGTGGTGGGTCTGGGCTGCGATGGCGATGAAGAGGAAGGGCAGGGCGTACGACCCGGCGATCCCCAGGGCGACGACGGCAGCGTCGGCGAGGCCCGCGGTGTGCCAGTGCCCCCAGGTCTTGCCGCCCCCAGGCACGACGATCGCCGTGGACACGAGGTAGGCGAGGGACCAGCCGGCGAGCACCAGCCCGACGAACCCCGCGCCGGCCGCAGCCCAGAGATCGGGGCGTTCGTCGTCGGGCATGGCGGGAAAGTCGGACATGGGCGCGCACTGAGAGGGTAGGGACCGGACGCCCGGCGGCAAGCAGCCTCCTCTCAGATGGATAGACCACTCCCCGAGGCTCGCCATGGCTGACATCCAGCGCACCACCCACGACGACCCCCGCTACGCCGAGGAGCGGGAGCTGCGCAACGCGGTCCTGCTGCGCCCCATTGGTCAGCCAGATGGTGCCTGGGAAGCTCGGGATCACGAAGCGCACCACTTCCTGGCGCTCGAGGACGGGCGCGTCGTCGGCTGCATGCTGTGCTGGCCGGTCGCCGGGAGCCCGGGGGTGGGCCAGCTCATGCAGATGGCCGTCGCGGAGGATCGCCAGGGGGAGGGGATCGGCGCCCAGCTGGTCCGCGCGCTGCAGGCGCAGGCCGGTGAGCTGGGCCTGCACACGATCACCTGCCACGCGCGCGCCAACGTGGTCGGCTTCTACGCCCGCCTCGGCTTCGAGGTCGAAGGCGAGCCCTTCGAAGAGGTGGGCATCGCGCACCGGCACATGCGCTGGCGAGGCCGGTTGTAGGCGCACCCTGCGCCCCCCCGCCGTCGTTCGTGGACCTTTTCGTCGCGCGAGCTGGGGTCGAGGCGAGCGGGGGAGCGGGAGTGGTGGTGCGTGCGGAGAGACGCTCCCAAACCACGAAGGCACGGAGGCGCAGAGGGCCACGGAGGGGGAGTGACAGGCCCTGTGTCGCCGTGCTGGCGGACGATCATCATGGACCCGGTGATCGGGGGCAGGACCCGGGTGCTGTCTCTCGGTTGAGAGGTCGGTCCCGCAGCCGAGAGGTGAAATGTCATGCTGGAAGCAAGACTTCGAGTCCATTCCAACCCGGTGCGGGGTCGGGTGTGAGCGCCCCTCCATCCCGACCTCCGTGGCCCTCCGTGCCTCTGTGCCTTCGTGGTGGGGGGCTCCGCCCACAGTCGATCGCCCCGTTCGCTCTTGCTGGCGAATCGTCGTGCCCGCCCGATCTCCGGTGCTACCGTTCGCCCCGTCGGAGGTCGCCCTCGTGTCCAGCTTCGTCGCCCACCCCAGGCCCGCTCCCAAGAAGCGCAACCTCGCCAAGGTGCCGTTCGTCGAGGTGTTCGCCGGGCGCCTGCAGGGCGTCGTCAGCAGCGGCTCCTCCGGCGACCGCGTCTACGTCTCGCTGATCCAGGCAGGGACGGGAAACTTCTACTGCAGCACCAACAACAACCGGCCGTGCGGCGGACTGCGCGGCAGCCCGTGCAAGCACCTCGAGGCGCTGGTGACCAACGCCATCGCCCAGTACGGCGCCGAGCGGGTGTGCCGCGCCATGGGCGTGCCCGAGGACACCGCGAGCGCCTGGGGCATCGTCAACGCGCTCGGCGGCTCGGCCCAGAAGGTCGAGGCGGGCGAAGTGTTCGCTCGCTTCCTGGACTATCTCCGCTACGTCGAGCTCCCGAGCGACCAGCAGGCCCGGCCCGAGATGGCCTGGTTCGTGACCGGATGAGCCTCGCCGTCCCCGACGACGTGTCGGCCGCCCTGCGCCTCACCGCGGGCTTCGACGCGGTGCTGACCCAGGGCTTCGCCC
>CALATR010000848.1 GCA_937891875.1 uncultured Pseudomonadota bacterium
CTCGGTCGAGCTCGGCGGCTGGGACAGCCACGCGCGACAGGGTGGGGTGTCGGGCAGCCTGGCCGGTCGGCTGTCGGATCTGGCGGCCGGTCTGGTGGCCCTGCGCGCGGGCCTCGGGGAGGCGTGGGCGCAGACCGCGGTGGTGGTGCTGACCGAGTTCGGGCGCACGGTCGCACCCAACGGCACCGGCGGCACGGATCACGGCGTCGGAAGCGCCGGGCTCCTGCTCGGAGGCGCGGTCAACGGCGGCAGGGTGCTCGCCGACTGGCCGGGCCTGTCCCCCAAGGAGCGCCTCGAAGGCCGGGATCTCCGTCCCACCACCGATGTGCGCGCGGTGCTCGCCGGGGTGCTGGGCCCCCACCTGGGCCTCTCGCGCAGAGCGCTCGGCGAGGTGTTTCCGGGCTTCGACGTGCGGCACGCCGTGGACGGGCTCATGCGGGACGGGTAGGCGAGGGAACAGCCCCCGCCGTCCAGGGTTTGACCCTCCCGATGATGCTGCGTCTCGCCATCCTGTGCCTCCTGACCTCGTCCCCCGCCCTGGCCGCGCCATGGCTGGGTGGACCCGACGCCGTGGACACCGACGACGCGATCGCCGACGGCCCGGAGGACACCGCCCCCGCCGAGCCCGACGAGCAGGCGGAGGACGTCGCGGTGCTCGACCTGGGCGCCTTCACCGGCTCCTGGGAGGACGGCGTGCGCCGGGTGGTCGTCGACGGCGCGGATCCGCTCGAGGCCCTGCCGGTCGAGGTGGCGACGGTCCCGGACACCACCGCCGCCGAGCTCCGTGGCCTGCTCACCGGCTCGGGCGCCAAGGAGGTCAAGCTCCACGGCCTGGTCGTCAGCATCGTGCTGTGGGATGCCAGCAAGCCCGTGCACGCGGTCCAGGCCACCTGGCTGCCCAGCGCCCGCTCGGTCCTGCTGGCCATGGCGCCCACCGACAAGCCGGCTTCACCCTCGGGTGTTGCGCTGCCGGGCGGTCTGCGGCGCAACTGGGCTGCAGCCGAGAAGAGCCTGACGCGCACGCTCCAGGGTGGGGACTGCCGCACCCTTCCGGTCGCGTCCAACGCAGCGCTCGCCACCCTGGTGCCGCTGCCCTTCATCGACGGTGCCCGTCAGGCGCGGGACAAGGCCGCGATCGCCCGCAACGACCTGTGCGCCATCGCCGGCGGAGCCACCTGGGATCGCCTGGAGCTGCGCCTCGACGCCCTGCACTTCAACCTGTTCGACGAGAGCGGGGCCCTGCGCGGCGGACTGCGCCTGACGACGGACCCGGCCGCCGGCACCTTCGCCTACCCGATGTTCAAGAAGCTGGCGAAGTAAGCCGTTTCTTCAGGATCGCCGCCGCCGGCGACGCAGGCTGGTCAGGCCGAAGACCAGCAGGGCCATGCCCGCCAGCGCCGGGGGGCCCTCGTCGGACCCGCAGCCGTTGCGGGGCTCGCCCGCGTCTGGGGGATCGCCGTTCCGTCCGCAGCCACCCCCGGGCTGGGGCCCGTCGCCCACCTCCTGGTAGTTGGTCGCACCCGGGGACGGCGTGCTGTCCAGGTACCAGTCGGTCGGCCCGTCGGTGTCGACCCCATCGTCGACCCGGGCCAGCGAAGCGCCGCCGCTGATCGAGGTCACGTACATGGCGTCGGGCGTCTCGCCGAGGTCATCGGTGAGCAGGTCCTCGTTGGTCCCGCCGTAGAGCACGCTGTCGACGCGGGTGCCGACGCAGTCGTAGAGGACGAGCGCATCGCCGCCGCTGCCATTGCCCAGGCTCATCGGCACGATGGCGTCGCCGAAGCCAGCCTCGGGACCGGCGACCACGAAGTAGCCACCGGCGGGGACCTCGATGCCGCCGGGCAGGCTGACGCTGATCTTCGCGATCTCCTCGCCGTCCCCGGCCGCCGCCAGACCCCAGCCGTCGACGCGGACGGGGCTGTCGGTTGGATTGTAGAGCTCGAACCACTCGAGTCCGTCATCCGTGCCCTCGGCGTCCACCAACGCCTCGTTCAGCACCACCGTGGCACCGCTGGCGGGCACGCAGACGATGGGCTCGCGCTGGTTGTTGGCCGCCCCGGGCGTGGGGTCGGACTCGACGGCGAAGTCGGTGGCGTTCTCGTCGTTGTCGTAGCCGTCGCGGAGGCGGGACAGGGAGGCGGCGGACTGGGGTGCCGGGGCCAGCGAGGTCGCCACGGCACCGGTGTCGTCGACGAAGGCGTCCTCGTTGGGGGAGCCGTAGATGACCGTGTCCACCACGTCGCCGTTGCAGTCGCGCAGCTGCAGGCCGTCCGAGGTGCTGGACCCGTTGCCCAGGCTCTCGGTGATGACGATGTCGGCGCCGTTCACGTCTGCCTGCCCCAGCAGCAGGTAGCCGCCCGAGGCGATGGTCACGTCCGGGAGGACGTCGCCGCCAGTGAAGCTGCTGGTGCCCGCGTCCAGGGTCCACCCGACGACGGTGATCTCCGAGTCCGACGGGTTGTACAGCTCCACCCACTCGAACCCGCCGTCCGTGCCCTCCGGATCGGCCATGAGCTCGTTGATGACCAGCGGGGCGAGCTCGCAGGGCGGCGGCTCGGGGTTGGGGTTGCGCGGGCTCACGTCATCGCCGGTCTGCAGGACGAAGTCGTCGCCGCTGTCGGCATCGAAGCCGTCGGTGCGCCGGGCCAGGGAGGCGCCACTGGAGGGCTTGGGGGCCAGCAGGGTGGCGACGCTGCCGGTGTCCTCGGTCCAGCCGTCCTCGTTCGTCGCGCCGTAGATGACCGTGTCCACCGGGGTGCCAACACAGTCGGCGATCCGTACGGAGTCGGCGTTGCTGCTTGCGTTTGGCAGGGAGCCAGTGAGTTCGCCGTCCCGGCTCGGCACCTGATCGCCGCCTACGAGCAGGAAGCCGCGGGAGGGCAGGGTGGTGCCGTCGGGCAGGGTGCCGACGACGCCGTAGTCGCTGGTGCCGGCCTCGACGCGCCAGCCCGACAGGTCCACGGTGGCGCTGCCGTTGTTGTACAGCTCGACCCACTCGAGCCCGGCGTCTGCACCCTCCGGATCCGGCATCAGCTCGTTGACGACGACCTTGTCGGCCACGTCCGCCAGATCGCAGTCCGGCGCGGGAGGGGCGTTGGACGCACCGGGCGAGGGCGGCATGTCCACGAAGTCCACGCTGCTGTCATCGCTGTCGGACCCATCGGGCCGCCGACCCAGCGCGGTGCCATTGCCGGGCTTGGGGCCGGGCACCGCGAGGGCGCCGGTGTCGTCCAGGAAGCCATCGTCGTTGTTGGGGCCGTACACGACCGTGTCGATCACCGTGCCGCCCGAGTCCAGCAGGCGCACGATGTCGCCTGACGAACCCGCGTTTCCGAGGGAGAGCGTACCGGTGGTCAGATCCGCGTCCGCGACCAGCTCCTCGCCCAGCACGAGGAAGGCGCCGGGGGCGATGCTGATCCCGTCAGGCACGGTGAACTTGTCCGACGGCGCGCTGGTGCCCGCCTGCAGGACCCAGCCGGACAGGTCCACGCTGGCGCTGCCGCTGTTGTAGAGCTCGACGTACTCGTTGCCGGTGTCGGTGCCGTCGGGGTTGGGCAGGAACTCGTTGATGACGACGTCCGCCCACGCGAGCGTCGGGGCAGACATCCCGGCCGCCAGCGCGACCGCCGTCCCCCCAAGATTGAGCAAGGCCAGGGCCCTGGTGCGCATGCGTCCTCCGAACCCGGCCATTCTAGACCCTGACCCGACGGGCCGCGCTGCCCGCGAGCGATCGTCACGATCGCTTCGCTCAGGCGACCGGGTCCACCGCGACACCGATGTCGCGGTTTTCACCCCGGCGAGGCCCTCTCCAATCGAAAACGAAGCTTCTACCGTTCTGGCTCTGGGCGGCATGACATCTGCATGTCCCGCCAGATGATGATCGCTCGCTACGCCATGCTTCTGGCCCTCGCCGGTGCCTGCTCGCCCGGGGACTCGCTCTCGTGCGAGTCGTCCGAGCGCGCCGTCGGCATCGAGACCAACACGGCCGCCGGCTCGCCGGAGAGCGTGCTGGACCTGATCCTGGGCTCGGAAGACCACACCCTGCGCGGGCCCACCGTCGGCGAGTCGACCCTTC
>CALATR010000849.1 GCA_937891875.1 uncultured Pseudomonadota bacterium
CGACATGCTGCGGTGGACGGTGCTCTCGGTGTGGCTCGCGGGCTGCGCGTCCCCGGCCGTCCCCGAGGACACCGCCGACCCGGACACCGCGGACACGGACACCGGTCTCTCCGACCCCGTCGACGCCGACCAGGACGGCTTCACCGTCGACGAGGACTGCGACGACGACGACCCGACCCGCTTCCCGGGCGCGGACGAGCGCTGCAACCAGGTCGACGACGACTGTGACGGTGAGGTCGACGAGGATCCGGTCGATCCCAGCACCTGGCACTACGACGCGGATGGCGACTCGTACGGCTCGTCCGGGGAGACCGTGGTGGCGTGCTCTGCCCCCGCGGGCTTCGTGGCGTCCGCGGACGACTGCGACGACGCCGATCCGGAGGTGCATCCCGCCGCCGAGGAGATCTGCTTCGACGGGGTCGACAACGACTGCGCGCCCAATCCCGATGACTGTGAGCTGATCGGGACGATCGACGCGGACTTTCCCGTGATGGTGGAGTCGGACCGGAGCGACGTGGTGCGCCTCGTCGACGTCGACGGCGATCGCTACCTGGACGTGTTCATCGTGGAGGGCGGGTCCACGTCGCTCCGCCTGGGCCCGGCGCCCGAGTTCGGACCGGCGCGGTGGAGCCTGCCCGGCCGGGTACGCACGGTCGGTGATCTCGATGGTGACGGGCACCTGGACGTGGTCCTGGCCCGAGCCGGCGGCAGGGATCCAATCGTCTGGGGGCCGCTCGACAGGGCCGGGCCCGACACGTCCCAGCCGCTGCCGTCCGGCCTGATCGTGACCATGGCGCTGGATGCGAACGGCGACGGTCAGCTGGACCTGGTGGGCCACCCTGACGGCGGTGGGGAGCCGGTCGTGTGGTTCGGCCCCATCGCCCGGGACGGGGTGGACCGACCGGCGGACGTCGTGGTCGAGGGAGCCATCGGTGCCTGGCGCGAGCAGGCTGACATCGCCCGCGGCCCCGGCGACGACCTCGTCGTGGTGGCGGAGGTCGATGGCGAGCTGGTCGAGGTCCTGGTCGCGCTGGACCGTCCGGTGGTCGACGTCTCGGTCCTGGGCATGGTGGTGGACCCGCAGCTGGTCTCGGTGCCCGACATGAACGGAGACGGGCGCGCCGAACTGTGCTTCGCGACGGAGCTCGACATCCGCTACGTCCCGGGCCCCTGGTTCGAGGGCAAGCAGGCGGCGCCGATCCTCGTCGAGCGCGGGCAGCCCTGCGGCGACCCCGTCACCCACGACGTCGACCGGGATGGGATCCTCGATGTCGTCATCGGCGGAAACTTCGGGCCCCGGATGTACCGCGGGCCGTTCAAGGACGTCACCGCGTGGCGCGACCCCGACCTGACCGTGCAGGCGGTCGGGGCCATGGGGCCGGTCGCCTTCGAGGACATCGACGGAGACGGGATCGACGACTGGTTGATCCCCGCTCGTCCGTTCCGGGGCGGGTCCAGCTCGACCGCGCTGTTCCTGCTCGACGGCCTCGGCAAGTAGCCGTCCGCCACCCGCCAGATCCGGCCAGCGACCTCCAGCCTGCTTCGGTAGAGTGCAGCGCGAGGAAGGGGGTCGTCATGCGGTGGGTGGGGCTGGTCGGAGCGCTGGTCGCGTGTGGGGGCCCGCCCTCCCCGGCGATCACGGACACCGGAACAGTGCCGGCGCCGGTCGACCGTGACCGTGACGGCTACGTGGTGGACGAGGACTGCGACGACCTCGACCCGAACAGCCACCCGGGCGGGGTCGAGGTGTGCGACGGCGCCGACAACGACTGCAACGGCGAGGTCGATGACGGCATCACCGAGCTGCCCACCTGGTACTACGACGCCGACGGCGACGGGCGGGGCGGCACGGAGCACTCCGTTCAGAGGTGCGCTGCCCCCGCCGGGTTCGTGCGCTCTTCAGACGACTGCGACGACGACAACGTGCGCGTGTTTCCCGGCGCCAAGGAGATCTGCCACGATCTGATCGACAACGACTGTGTTCCCGGCACCCCCAGCTGCGCGCTCGTGGGGGAGGTGGACGGGCCGTTTCCCGCGCTGCTCACCGAGGGGCTCGGGTCGAGCACCCGCTTCGTGGACGTGGACGGTGACGGGCACCTCGACGTGCTGTTCGGGACGGGTGACACGGCGCTCCGGCTCGGCCCCGCGGGACAGCTCGGCCCGGTCTTGTGGGGCCACGACGGCGCCCTGATCGAGGTCGGCGATCTCGACGGGGATGGCCACCTCGACGCGCTGTTGTCGGTCTCTGCCCGGGGTCCGCAGGTGGTGTGGGGCCCGCTCGCCGTCGAGGCACCGGAGATCGGGTTCCTCCTCCCCGGACGGACGATCAGCCTGGCGCTGGACGCCAACGGAGATGGGGCGCTGGACCTGATCGGCCGGCAGGAAGATCAGGTAGAAGGCGAATATGGCGTGTGGTTTGGTCCCTTGCCCAGGGAGCGCCTGACCCGGTCTCCCGACCTGGTCGTCCGGAACGTGGTCGGTCTGAACGCCACCACGGGGAACATCGCCGGTGGGCCCGGTGATGAGCTCCTGCTGTCCGTCAGCGCCGACGGTGGCGGGCGGCAGGTCGTGCTCCTGGCCCTGGATGCCCCGGTGATCGACGCCCGTAGCGACGCCATCCGTGCGGGAGCCACGCTGCTGTCGGTCGGCGACCTGGACGGTGACGGACACGACGAGGTGTGCGAGCAGGTCGGGTCGCTCGCGAGGGTGACCCGGGGGCCGCTGGCGGAGGGCGAGACGAGCACCGTGCTCCTCGAGGTGGAACAGGGCGTCTGCTTTCGTGCCTCGGCCGAGCACGTCGACGGCGATGACCACGTCGACCTGGTCATGATGGGCGAGGTCGCTCCGATGGTGTTCTTGGGGCCCTTCGCCGGAGGTGACCCGAGCCGCGAGCCGGACATCCAGATCCAGGCCCACCTCGTCAACGGGGCGCTCGCGTTCGAGGATCTGGATGGAGACGGTGTCGAAGACTGGCTCGTCGCCGCGACCCCCTTCTCGGACGCC
>CALATR010000850.1 GCA_937891875.1 uncultured Pseudomonadota bacterium
CCAGTGACCAGGGACCGCCCATCCACTCCCCTGCCCGCGGCGACGCGACTCCCCGTGAGACCGCCCGGCCACTCCCCCGCCGGTAGCAACACGACTCTCCGCGAGACGCAGCTACTCCAACCCCGCCACCACCCGCGCATCGTGCAGCCAGCCCTGCTCCTTCGCCTGCTGGCGCGCCTTGCCCAGCTGGCCGCAGGCTGCGGAGATGTCGATGCCGCGGGTCGTGCGGATCGAGCAGCTGACGCCGCGGCTCACCAGGTAGTGCTGGAACGCCTTGACGTGGGCGTCGTCCGGGCGGCGGATGTCGCGGTCGGGGTTCTCGTTGTAGGGGATCAGGTTGACCTTGACCGGGAAGCGCTCGACCAGGCCCATCAGGCGCTCGGCGTCGTCCATGCTGTCGTTGAAGCCGGCCATCATCACGTACTCGACCGTGATCCGCTTGCCGGGCGGCAGGGGGAAGCGCTCCATCGCCTCGACCAGCTCCGCCAGGCTGTGCTTGCGGGTGATCGGCATGATCTCGAGGCGCTGGGCCTCGGTGGTCGCGTTGACGCTGACGGCCAGATTCACCGGAAGCGCCGCTGCAAGCTCCATCATCTTCTCGACAAGGCCCACCGTCGAGACCGTCACCCGGCGGTGGGAGAAGTTCATCGCGTGGTCGTCCAGGCAGATGGTCAGGGCCGGCACCAGGTTCGGCAGGTTGTGCAGCGGCTCGCCCATGCCCATCATCACGATGTTGGTGATCCGCTCGCCGGTCTCCTGCTGCAGCTGCAGGCCGATCTGCAGGGCCTGGTTGGCGATCTCGCTGGGCTTGAGGTGGCGCTTGAGGCCGATGTCACCGGTCAGGCAGAACTGGCAGGCCATCGCGCAGCCCACCTGGGAGGACATGCACAGGGTGATCCGGTCCCCGTCCGGGATCAGCACGCTCTCGATGCGATGCCCGTCCTCGAGCGCCCACAGGTACTTGCGGGTGCCGTCCTCCGACGCGAGCACCACGTCCGGGGTGAGCATGCTCACGTAGGCCTTCTGCTCGAGCTGCTCGTGCCAGGCGCGGGCGACGTCGTTCATCTCGGAGAACGTCCGCGCCCCGCGCTGCCACAGCTGCTTGTAGATCCGCCGGGCCAGCGCCGCGTCCCCGCCCAGCTCCCGCTGGACCCAGCTGGCGAGCTCATCCAGCGTCAGGCACTTGAGATCGAGCCTGCCGCGATCATCACGGCGGATGCGCTCACTGCGCGACAGGCGGCGCACGGAGGTCTCGGTCATGGTCGAGGCGACGGTCATGCATGCCCTCGAGGTGCTACGCTGCGCGTCCACGACGAGGTGTGCGCGCATGTCCTTCCAGGTGTTGGTCGAGGCCCTGCAGTCGGTCCCTTTCCTGGCGACGCTCGGTATCACGGTCGAGGAGGCCCGGCCGGGGACCGCCACCCTGCGGCTCCCGGCCAAGGACGGCAACCTCGATCACGCTGGCAACGTGCACACCGGAGCACTGTTCGGACTCGGTGAGGCGGCTGCCGGCGTCGCGGTCGGCACGAACCCCCGCCTGGCCGGCATCGTCCACCTGCAGAAGGCCTGCGGCATCAAGTACCTGGCCCGCTGCCGCGGCAACGTCACCGCCCGCGCCACCCTCCCCAGCGAGGTCATCGACGGCGTGCTCGCCACGCTGGAGTCGAAGGACCGCGCCCAGGCGGAGGTCACGGTGCAGCTGATGGATGGCTACGGCACGGACGTAGGGGAGCTGGTGGCGATCTTCACGTTCCGGCGGGGCTGATCGGGCCAGGGCGCTGCGTTGCTTCCTGCGAGGGAGTGGCGGGCCGGTCTCACCGGGGGTCGCGTTGCTTCCTGCGGGGGAGTGGCGGGCCGGTCTCTGGTCACTGGTCTCTGGGGCCCTCTACGAG
>CALATR010000851.1 GCA_937891875.1 uncultured Pseudomonadota bacterium
AGGATCGCGGCGGGGCGACGATCTGCTGGCGGGGGTCGCGTTGCTGCGGGCGGGAGAGTGGAAGGGCGGTCTCCAGTCTCCAGTCTCCAGCTTCGGCCGGCCGGGGAGCGGTCGGGGCGCACGCAGTCGGTTGCAGTCCCGGCCCTTCTGGAATCCGCAAGGGTGTTCGTGCGCGGTGGCTTCGATGTCGGGGTGGCACCTTTGTCGTACGGGGCCGTTCCACCGCCGTAGGACTGGAGACTGGAGACTGGAGACTGGAGACCTAGCCGCCACTCCCCTGCACGTAGCAACGCGACTTCCCGCGAGACCTGGCTGGCCCGCCCCGTGCTCACAGCACGCGACCCCGCGAGACCGACGTCAGCACCCGTCCGTGTTCGCCTTCGTCCCTGCATCTCCGTTGTCGCCCGAGCTCGCGCCGCCGCTGCCGGCTGCGCCCAGGCTGAAGCTGGTGCCGCTGTCCGTCGAGATCGACGCGCCGCTGCGGCAGACGATGCCCACCGAGGGGCCGCCGCCGCCGCCGCCGCCGTGGCCGCCGTTGCCACCGCGTCCGCCGACGCCGCCGACGCCGCCCGCTCCGGAGTCGTCCTCGCCGGGGCCGCCGCTGCCCCCACCTCCGCCGACGCCGCCGGTGCCGCCGGTGCCACCGCGACCGCCTGCACCCGCGTTGCCGGTCTGGAGCGTGGTGCCGGGGAAGGAGACCGTCGAGCCGAGCAGCACGACCGCCACGCTCGCGCCGCCGCCGGTCCCGCGGGCGCCGGCCCGACCGGCCGCACCGCCGCCGCCGCCGCCGCCGCCGCCGCCGCCGTAGGAGTCACACCAGCTGTCGCCGCCGCCGCCGCCGCCACCGCCGCCACCGCCACCGCCCTGGGTGCCGTCGGTGCCGCTGGTGCCGCTGGACGGGGTGTAGCCGGAGGTGCTGAAGGTGCCGATGTCCGCGCCGCCGCGGCCGTTGGTGCCGTGGCTGCCAGCCCCGCCGACCCCACCGGTGCCGCCGGTCCGGCTCTTCGAGCCGCCGCCGCCCGCGGCCCCTCCCGGACCCGAGCCGGAGGAGCCCGCCGAGCCCGAGCTTCCACCCTTGCCCGGTCGCCCGCCGGCACCGCCGCCGTTGGTCGAGCCGCCCCGGCCACCGCCGCCGCCGTAGGGGCGGCTGCAGGAGTCACAGAAGCCCGAGCTGTCCTCGCAGCCGCGCTGCCCGTTTGCCCCGCGGGAGCCGCCTGCGCCGCTCGAACCCGTGGAGCCATGGCTGCCATTGCCGGCGTTGCCCGAGGCGATCACGCTGTCGCGGATCTCGAGGCCACGCACGCTGTGGGCCCGTAGGGCCACCGAGCTGCCGCCGGTGGCGCCGTTCGCGAGGGCGCGGATCTCGATCTGGTGCCACTCGGTCGCCGTGGTCCAGCCGGAGATGACCTTGCCGGCAGACGGCACGCTGATCACGGGCCGTACGCCGGCACTCCGCGCCCAGCTGCTGCCCGCCCGGTAGCCGCCGGCCACGTGGATGCCCTGCTGGAAGGTGCCGGAGAGGGAGACGGTGCCGTTGGAGACCAGCACCCAGGCCTTTCCGGCTGCCTTGGCCTTCGTGTAGGCCGTGTCCAGGGTCTTCACCGCCGCCGTCGTGCTGGTGCCGCCGGCGCTGTCGCTGCCGCCGACCGGGTCGACGAAGATGCTGTTGGTCTTGTCGCCGTCGATGCCGTCGCAGTTCAGGTCCGCGTAGGAGGGGTCCGGATCGTCGGTGGCGCCAGGGTTGTAGTCGGCGTCGCCATCGTCGCAGTCACCGGGGAGGACGGTGCGGCAGGTCTTGTCGATGGAGCCGGTGCAGGCGCCGCTCTCGCAGTAGCAGTCGCCATCGTCGTCGAAGGCGCTGGTGCCCTCGTCCACGTCCACGTCGCAGTCGTTGTCGATGCCGTCCAGGGTCTCGGGCAGCCCGGGGTAGCGCTTGGGGTCGGAGTCGTCGCAGTCGTCCTTGGGAAGGCCGCCGCTGTACGCGGTGCAGGCCTCGTCGACGTGCAGGTCGCCGTCGACGTCCTTGTCGTCCAGGATCGTGTTGCAGTCGTTGTCGATGAGGTCGCACGCCTCGGCCATGCCCGGGTTCGCGAGCGGCTCGGTGTCGTCGCAGTCGTCGGTGGGCAGGGGCCCGTCGTGGGCGGTGCAGTCCGCGTCCACGTGCTTGTCGCCGTCCGCGTCCTTGTCGTCGACGAAGCCGGTGCAGTCGTTGTCGAGTCCGTCGCAGGTCTCGATCAGGCCGGGGTGCACCTTGGCCTCGTTGTCGTCGCAGTCGTCGGCCAGGGCGGGACCGTCGTACGCGTCCGCGCAGCGATCGTCGATGACGCCGTCGCGGTCGGTGTCCTTGTCGTCGATGATGCCGTTGCAGTCGTTGTCGATGGTGTCGCACACCTCGACGTTGCCGGGGAAGGCCTGATCCTCGTTGTCATCGCAGTCGCCGCGGTTGACGCTGTAGCCGTCGCCGTCCCAGTCCTCGTCGTTGGGGTCCTTGACGATGACGATCTTCTTGTCACTGCCGAGGTTCCCGTCCTCGTCCACCGCCTCCAGGGTCACGACGTAGCGCCCGGCCAGCTCGGGCACGAAGGCCGTGCTGGACACGCCGTCGCCGTTGGGGGCGCCGCCCTCGATGTCCCACCGGTCGCCGGACGAGTTCTCGGTCGCGTACCACTGCACCGACAAGGTCGTCGGCGCCTGCTGCAGGTCGCTGACGAGGCCCACCAGGGTCACCCGGTCGCCCTCGAACACCTCGGTGAAGTCCTCGGGCAGGGAGACCGTGACGTCGGGCTCCTGCTGCTCGGCCTCGACGTCGATGGTGATGCTGTCGCTGGCCTGCAGGCCGCCGATGTCGACCGCGGTCAGGGTGATGACGTGGGTGCCCGGGGAGAGCAGCCAGCTGAACTCGGTGCGACCGTCGTCGTCCGGGAGCACGTCGTCGGGCAGGCCGATCTCTCCGTCGATGGAGGAGGTCCAGGTGACGGTGGCGATGTCCTCGATGCCGTTGCTGTCGCCGACCACGCCGCGGAACTCGATGCCGATCGCGTCCGAGAAGTCGGGGCCGGGCACCGGTGCGTCGATGTACGCGGTGGGGTCGAGGTTGACGGTCTGGCCGACGGTGATGTCGTTGCCGCAAGAGGCGAGCAGCAGAGCCAGAGAAGGCAGCAAGATCGTGCGTTGCACAGAGACCTCCGGCGCGAGAGGCGCGGAAAACGAGCCTCAGCATGCCCGAGGACGCAAGGACGGTCAATCGATCCCACCGGCGGCGTGCAGCGCAGCGTCGACGCAGGCGCGGTACCCCGATGCGGTACTGGGGGGCGGTGGCGCGGTCCCCGTCAGTCCGCGGCTTCCACCACCACCCCGTCATCCCCGAGCCACGCGCGCACCCGCACCCCACGCGGATCGGTCGCTCCGGGCTCGACCCAGCCGCAGATCAGCTGGCCCCAGTGGTTGTCGGTGCCGGGGGTGTTGGTCAGGGCGATGCCGTCGTCGAGCCAGGCGCGGAACCACACGACCGCGCCGGTGGGGGGCAGGGCGCCGACCCGCACGGGCAGCCAGGCCTCGATCGGATCCTCGGGAGTTGCGTGCTCGACGGTGAGATCGAGGTCCCACAGCAGGCCGGGAGGACCGAGCAGGGTGGCGTCCTGGCCCAGCTGGCGGTCCACGCCGGGGCGGGTGGCGAGACCGACCAGGGGGGCGAGGTCCAGGCCGAGGCTTGCGGCGACCCCGTCGATCTGGGCGCGGGCTGCGGTCGACTCCTCGGCGCTGGCCTCGACGTGGGCGAGCTGGGCGAAGATCTGCAGGCGGTTCGGGGCGAGGTGGCCGCCGGGGGCGAGCCAGTCGCGGGCGACGGCGGAGGACTCGAGCACCCCCTCGGCGAAGGGATCGGCGTTGAGCAGCTCGGAGAACACGAGGTCCATGGGCTCGGGCGGCAGGTCCTCGATGAGCGCGTCCAGCACGGTGACGCGGTCCTGCAGGCCGTTGCGGTCGACCAGCTCGCGGACCAGCTCGGCCATGCCGCTGGGCTCGACCGCCACCACGTGCTCCGCGCCCAGCCGGGCGGCCGCGCACACCCAGATGCCAGTTCCCGCGCCGATCTCGAGCACGCGGGCGCCCGGCGCGCGCCGGCGCAACATGGCGAGGAGCGCGCTGTTGCGGTGCCCGTCGGAGAGCAGCCGCACCTGTTCCCACGGCTCCGCGAACAGGGAGACGTCGAGCTGGAGCGGCACGTCAGCGAGACCCGGTCATGGGCAGCCGGCGGGCTGCTCGGCGAGCCAGACGCCGTACACGCGGGGCTCGAACACGGAGTCGTGGGTCATGGAGCCGCTGAACGGGTCGGGCGGGGCCACGCGGTGCTCCAGGGTGAGGCCGTCCCACGCGCCGGGCGGCAGGCACGGAAGCTCGGGAGGAAGGGCGTTCTTGCGCCAGTGGGTCGTGTCCGCGTACGCGAGCTCGCCCAGCAGCTGGAAGGCGACCTTGCCCCGGAAGGCGTAGGTGCCGCCGGGGCTGGGGCGGTAGCGCTCGATGCGCTGACCCCACAGGGCGGCGAGCTCGGCCACGCTGGCACCTTCCTGGGCCCGGCGGAGGATCGGCTCGCCGAAGCCCTCGTCCGGGGCGACGCCGAAGAACTCCTTGCCGGTCGTGTTCTTGACGTGCAGGAGCTCGAACAGGATCCGGTCGATGTTCTTGTCGCGGTCGAGCATCTGGGCGGTGGTTGCGTCCAGGCCGGGCCCGTCGCCCCAGTCGAAGCCCGGCGTGCCGTTGCCCGCGCCGCCGCCGGGGAGGTTGACCCTCACCTTGGGGTTGCGCCAGCACTGGAACAGGCCGGTCGCCTTGCTGCGCGGGTGGATCCGGTGGGACAGGAGGCTGGACTCCATCAGGCTGTTGACGACCGCGGCCAGGGCGATGCTGTCGGGCAGTCCCGCGTCCCGGAAGCGCTTGACGATGTGCTTGGCGTTGTCCAGCTGGCTGTGCCCGTGCTGGTCCACGATCGCCTTGCGGTGCAGCCACCACGGCTTGCCATTGTGTCGGGCGAACCTGGCCCACAGGGCGTCCGTGATGACGTCGACCTCCCCGGTGTGGTGCGGGCGCTGGGTGGTCGGCTCCATCACCTCGGCCACCGCGTCCGTCGCTGCATCCTCGCGCACGACGGCCTGATCCTCGGCCAGCGCGGCCGGAACCAGGACCACCCACATGCAAACCATCTGCGACAGACGCACGACACCCTCGGCCGCGGAGGCTAGCCCAGGTTGTCGCTCGGGTCGATGTCGCGACACCGTCGCGCGGACCCGGGCCAACCCCGACTCCCAGGCGAGACCGTCTTGGACACCTTGTTCGGCAACACCGAAGGCCTGAAGGCCCACCAGAGCCGCGCGCTCCGCGGACTCTACCGGCGACGTGTGCCCCGGGCGGACTTCATCTCCCGCCCCCTGGCGCGCACCCTGACCGAGCTGTCCCGGGACACCGGGCGGCGGATCGGCATCCTCATCGATCGCCAGGGTCGCATCGATCGGGTCGTCGTCGGCGACGCCCACCGGGTCTTCCTGCCTGACCTCGGCCCCCGTCGCGCCGGTGCGGCCCGCTTCCGCGGTGTGCGCCTGGTCCACACCTCCCTGCGCCCCGAGGGTCTGACCGAGGACGACCTCACCGACCTGGTGCTGCTCCAGCTGGACGCGGTCTTCACCATCCACGTGCTCGACGACGGCCTTCCCGGCGCGGTGCGGTACGCCCACCTGCTGCCGCCCAGCCCGCTCGAGGACGCCAAGCCCTGGAACGTGGTCGACCTGCCCTCGGTCGACGCCTGGACCGACGACTGGGTCGACTTCGTCACCGACGTCGAGGCCCAGTTTGCCCGCAGCCCCCAGCTCCAGCGGGTGGAGGGGGCAGAGAAGGTCATCCTGGTCGGCATCACCCTGGGCGATCCGCGGGGGGCGCGCCGGGCCCTGGACGAGCTCGAGCGCCTGGCCGAGACCGCGGGGCTGGAGGTGGTCGATGTGGAGCTCCAACGCCGAGACGCGCTCGATCCCCGCACCTTCATCGGCAAGGGCAAGCTGCAGGAGCTGGTCGTGCGCTCCATGCACCTGGGTGCCGACGCGCTGATCTTCGACCGCGAGCTCTCCCCGTCCCAGCTGCGCAACATCGCCGAGACCATGGACCTCAAGGTCCTCGACCGCACCCAGCTCATCCTCGACATCTTCGCCCAGCACGCGTCCAGCCGGGAGGGCAAGCTCCAGGTCGAGCTGGCCCAGCTGCGCTACCGCATGCCCCGGCTGGCGATCATGCCCACCGCCATGTCGCGCCTCACCGGCGGGATCGGCGGCCGCGGTCCGGGTGAGACGAAGCTCGAGATCAACCGGCGGCGGGCCCAGGAGCGGCTGACCCGGCTGGAGCGGCAGCTGGAGACCCTGGCCAAGAACCGGGCGACGCGTCGGAAGCGGCGGCAGCGGTCCGGCATCCCGATCGCCTCGATCGTCGGGTACACGAACGCGGGCAAGTCGACCCTGCTGAACCGCCTGACCCAGTCCGAGGTGCGGGCGGCAGATGAGCTGTTTGCGACGTTGGACCCCACGTCTCGCCGCTTCCGCTTCCCGGAGGAGCGGGAGATCCTGATCACCGACACGGTCGGCTTCATCGAGGATCTGCCCGTCACCCTGGTGCAGGCCTTCCGGGCGACCCTGGAGGAGCTGGACGAGGCGGATCTGCTGCTCCACGTTCTCGACGCCAGCGACGGCAACGTCGAGCGGCACCTGCAGAGCGTCGATGCGGTGCTTGCCGACCTCGGGTTGCAGGATCGTCCCCGCTTGCTGGTATGGAACAAGGTGGACGCCGCGTCACCGCTCACAGTCCAGGAGCTGATCGGCCGGCACGGGGGCGTGGGTGTGAGCGCCATGACCGGCCAGGGACTTGATGAATTGCTGGAACGCGTGGAGATCGGCCTCTTTCGTAGTCGAAGACGCGCACAGCAGGGCAGTCCCGAGGCAACACCTTCCTGACGCCCGTCCTTCCCACCAATGACACGGTCTGCTGCAGGGTTGCGGCCTACCCATGCAACGGGTATCGATCGGATGCTCCCTATTGGAGCCGGGGCCAGCCCCAAGGAGATGCATAGATGAACAAGCTCATTCCCCTGATTGCCATTGGCGGACTCGTCGGCCTCGTTGCGTGTGACGAGGTCGTGGACACCGACCCCACCGACAGCACCGGTCTCGTCGACTGTGGTGACGAGGTCTTCCCCTCCACGGGTGCCCTCTCCGCTGGCGACTACACCGGCTGCAACCCCTACGTCGGCTCGGCCACCATCTCCTACTTCCCCCCGCCCACCTGTGGTGGCAGCGGCTGGGAGTACTACATGGAGATGAAGGGCATCGCCGGTGGCGTGACCTACTACAACTACGACGATGGCGGCGGCTTCCCCTGGTCCGAGGAGCATGACCTCACGGACGGCGAGACCGACCCCAACGGGTTCTGGGACGCCTTCTCCATCGCGCTCCCGATCGTGGACGACTTCAACAACCAGATCGACAGCACCAACACGCTGCACACCTGCGCGTCCAACAACGGCTCCACCCTGGTCTGGGGTGTCGAGGCGTACGAGTACCAGGACGGCGGCGGCGCCGGCCCGGCCATCGACTGCATCATCGTGTCCGAGTCCGAGGCGACCGACGCCTGGGTCGACGACATGAAGGGTGAGTTCAGCAACCTGGCTGGCTGTGACGTGATCGAGGGCTGGACCGCCGAGTAGTCGGTCCCGTCGAGACGCTCCGGCGCCCTCCTGGCTCACCGCCAGGGGGGCGTCGTGTCTCAGGGCGCGCGCTGCGCCACCCGATCGGCCCAGGCGAGGGCGGCCTCGAGGCTCTGGGGGTCGGCGATCCCCTTGCCCGCGATGTCATCGGCGGTGCCGTGGTCGACGCTGGTGCGCAGGATCGGAAGCCCCAGGGTCCAGTTCACGCTGCGGCCGAAGTCGAGCAGCTTGAGCGGGGCCAGGCCCTGGTCGTGGTACATCGCGACCACCAGATCGACCTGACCGGACGCCCCCTGGCGCACCGCGGCCTCGGCGGAGATGGGCCCGCGGGCGTCGATGCCATCGGCCCGGCACGCCTCCACTGCGGGCGCGATGACGTCGATCTCCTCGCGGCCGAGCAAGCCGTCGTCGCCGGCGTGGGGGTTCAGTCCACACACGCCGATCCGGGGGGCCGGGAGGCCGAGCTGGCCGACGAGGGCGTCGTGGGCGGTGCGGATGGTGTGGGCGACCCCGTCGGTCGTGAGCGCGTCGGCGACCGCCCGCAGGGGCAGGTGCACCGTGACCAGCGCGATGCGGAGCTGCCCTCCAACAAAGGCCATCACCGGCCGCTCGACTCCGCAGAGGTGGCCGAGGAAGTCGGTGTGACCGGGGTAGGCGAAGCCGCGGGCGGCGAGGCGGGCCTTGTGGATCGGCCCGGTGACGAGCCCGGCCGCGGTGCCCTGCAGACAGGCGGAGACCGCGCCGCGGATGGCGCCGACCTCGACTGGCTCGGTGGTGTCGCCCGGGTCCCACACGCCCAGGTGTCCTGGTTCAACCGGACCTTCCAGCCGTTCGAGCGGCTGCAGCGGCGGCGCCCCGGGGGCGAGGGCATGGGCGGCGAGGAGCGCGTCCAGGCTGCCCGCCAGCACGACGGGACGGGCGGCCGGGTCGCGGCGAGCCAGGGCCTTCAGGGCGATCTCGGGGCCGATGCCGCGCGGGTCGCCGGGGGTCAGGACCAGGGGCGTCACGGCGCTACTCGGGCGTCCCGAACGTGCACTGCACCGACGCCGAGCGACGGGCGTACTGGTACCACTGCTCGGCCTCCTCCTCGAGGCGCTTCTCCATCAGCTGGGCCTCCAGCTGGGGGCGCACCTGCTCGAGCGGCGGGGGAGCCGCGGCCTGGCGCCCGTCCAGGCGGACCAGGAAGTAGCTGTTGCCGAGGCGGTAGGGGCCGCCGACCTGGCCGATCTGCAGCTCCATGATCGGCTTGAGCTCGTCCACCAGCTGGGCTGGCGTGTACGTGCTGCGGGCGCGCCGCGGGGTCGAGCCGCCCACCTCGCCGAGCTGGTCCAGGCCGGGGCCGTCCAGGGTCGCGGCCCGCTCCGCCAGCTCGGCCTTGAGCTCCAGCGCCGCCAGGTCGCCCCCGGCGGTGTCGATGGGGAAGGCCAGGTAGGTGATGTCGAGGCGATCCTCGCCCATCTGCTCGCGCACGGCGCGCTTGTAGGCGTCGCGGACCTCGTCCTCGGACAGGGAGATCTGCGGGCGCAGGAAGGTCTCCCGGAAGCGCAGCATGCGGACCTGGTCGCGGAGCTGATCCCGGTAGACGTCCCAGGTGTAGCCCTGCTGGGAGAGTGCCTGGCGGAACTGCTCCCGGGTCTGGATGCCGTTGTCGCGCATGATCTGGTCGATGGTGCGGTCCAGATCCTGCTCGGTGACGTCCATGTCCACTTCGGCGAGCTTCTGCTGGATGAGCGCCTGCAGGATCAGCGTCTGGGCGACCTGCTGCTCGGCCTGATCGGTGCAGGGGGTGCGCTCGCCGATGGTCGTCGGGCCGCACTGGCGGGTGACGTAGTCGCCAGCGGTGTCGTAGACCTCGGACAGGGTGATGACCTCGTCGTTGACGACGCAGGCGATGCCGTCGACCAGCTCTCCGCCGGCGTGGGCGGGGGCGGTGCCCAGCGCAGCGAGCAGGATCAGCAGCCTCACTCGTCACCATCCTCGTCGTCGTGACCTTCGTCCTCGTCCAGCTCCGGCGGCGTGATCGGCTTCATCGGATCCAGCTTCGACCCGATCGGGTTGATCTCGGGCCGCGGGCGGATCTCGATGGCGTCGACCGCGTCCTGGTCGATGTCGACCTTGGCATTCTCGCGCAGGCGGGCGAGGGTGTCCTCGTAGACCTGGGACTGCCGCTCGGCCTTGGCCCGGCGCAGCACCGCGCCGCGCATCTGCTCGAAGGTGCGCTCGACGGCCTCGCGGCGGAACATCACGCCGACGATGTTGTAGCCGCCGCCAGCGTAGAAGGGCTCGCTGATCTGGCCCCCCTGCATGCCGAAGGCGCGCTCCACCACCTCGTCGGGCACGCCGGTACGGCCCTGGCGGGTGATCATGCCCAGGTCTCCGCCGCGACCGCGGTACGGACCCTCGGAGATCTCGGCGGCAACCTCGTTGAAGTTGTCGATCTTCCCGCCGATCCGCGCGTAGGCCTGCTTGGCGACGGCCTCGGCCTCGGCCTGGGTGCGGATGGGATCGGCCTTGATGAACAGGCGGCGGGCACGCACCTTCTCCGGGATGATGAAGTCGTCCCGGTGGGCCTCGTAGAAGTCGCGCAGGTCTTCTTCGGTGAAGTCGTTGCTGCGGACCTGGTTGTAGACCTGCCGGCGCAGGTAGATCTGCACCATCTGGGCCTGGACCTTGGGGTCACGGTCGAGGCCCTGGCGGCGGGCCTCGAGGTACAGCGCCTTCTGGTCGAGGAGCTCGTCCAGGACCTCCTTGCGCTCCTCGGGAGTCAGGGAGGCGGCGGTGCGGGGGCGGGTGCCGATCGCGTGGGTGGTGAACTCGTTCTCGCCGACCGGCATGCCGTCGATGGTGGCGATGGTCTTGCCGATCTCCAGGTCCACGGTGGACTCGGGGAGATGCACGTCGTGGCGGGCGCCCTTGCCGCCGGGTGCCTGCTCTCCGGCGCACCCGCCGACGGCGAGGAAGAGGGCGGTCAGGACGGCGAAGCTGCGCAGCGATTCCGTTGCCATGGGACCTCACGGGCGGCGGCCGTAACCGGGACCCTCGACCCGTGCGAGGTGCGGCGTTACCGGCGGGCATGCTCATCGCCCTGCTCACCCTGCTGGCCCTCTCCGGAAACCCCGAGGTCACTGCTGACGGTCCCGACGGCCGCGGCGTGTCCGAGTCCGGCGGGGCCTTGCTCATCGTCGATGCCGAGGTCCCGGTGGAGGTCTCGGTCGACAGCCGGCCGGTGGCCCAGGTCTTTTCTCGTAGCAGTGTGCACGTTCCGGTCCGCCCGGGTGATCGCAGGGTCGTCATCTACGTGGGCGGCACCCCGCACAAGCTGCTGGTGGCCGTGCCCGAGAAAGGCGCTGCCCGCGTGGTCGTCGGCCGGACCGGCATCACGACCCACGTGGACGCACCCACCGATGCTGCCGACGTGGCCAAGGTCGAGTTCCGGGTGGTCGGCAACGAGGGCGTGCGCGTCACCCTGGACCAGCAGCGCTACCGGCTGTCCGCCGGCGAAAACCAGGCGTTGGAGCTCGATCGTGGCGAGCACACCCTGGAGATCCGCAGCGGGGATGGCACCGCGGTCTTCGCGGTCGGCGACCTGATGGTGCACGGCACCGGTCCCGTGGTGGTGCAGCTCTCCGCCGGACGCGCCCCCGAGGTGATCGGGCGTACCGGGAGCTGGCAGCCCGCGGTCCGCTGATGGCGCCGTCCGGCAGCGCCACCCGGGCCCGCCGGATCGGGCTCCGCAGCCTCCGCTTCCGCATCGTCGCGCTCTTCGTGGCCGCGCTGCTCGCCCTGTTCGGCGCGCTCGCCTTCCTGCTCTGGCAGCAGCAGCGCACCGCGGGCAGCCTCGAGGTGCTCACCCAGGCCTACCTGCCGCTCTCCAAGGTCGCCGCGCGGCTCGATCGCGACCGTCAGCGCGTCGGCAACGACCTCGACCGCATCATGCGCGACGCGCCCCGGCCGGGCACCGGCGCCGAGAGCCCGACCGTGATCTACACGGAGGCCTTCCAGCGCAACCTCATCTATGGCAGGACCTACGCCGAGAAGGCCCGCGCGCTCGCCCCCAGCTCGGAGGAGCGGGCGGTGCTGAACAAGGTCGAGACCCACCTGGCGCGGATCGACGAGCGGGCCCGGCGCTGGGAGGAGCAGTCCCGGCAGCTGGTGGAGCTGGCGGAGAGCGGGCGGGCGGAGGAGGCGAAGCAGCTGGCGATGGCGCTCCGGGGCACCGGCGACTCGCTGGGCACCGAGATCGAGCAGCTGGTGCGCCTGGTGGACGGGCGGATCAACGCGGTCACCCTCGAGTCCGAGCAGGACCAGCTGCGCGGGGTCGCGGTCGCGGTGGCCCTGTCCGCGGTCGCCCTGGTGCTGGCGATCGTGCTGGTCGGCGCGGTCGTGGCGGTCGTGCGTCCGATCGGGCGGCTGACCGAGCAGGTCCAGCGGCTCGCGGCGGGCGAGCGGATCGGCAAGGTGGAGGTGCGCGGCGGGGACGAGGTCGCTGTGCTGGCCTACGAGTTCGACCAGATGGCCCAGGCCCTGCGCGAGCGCGACCAGCGCCTGACCGAGCGCGCCGACCAGCTGCGCCGCCTGTCGCGCTACCTCGGCAGCGTCGTCGACAGCCTGCAGGAGGCGCTGATCGTCGTGGAAGGGGGGGAGGTGACCCTCGCAAACCCGGCGGCGAGCCGGACGTTTGGCGTGGAGCGCTCGGTGGAGCCCCCGGAGATCCTGGCGGACCTGCCGCCCGGTCGGCACGAGGTGGAGCTGGACCGCCGGCGCTTCGAGATCCGCATCGCCCCGTTCGGCGATGGGGGCGCGATCATCGTCGGGGACGACGTCACCGAGCAGACCGCGACCCGGGAGCGCCTGGCCCGCTCGGAGCGCCTGGCGGTGGTCGGCCAGATGCTGGCGCAGATCACCCACGAGGTGCGCAACCCGCTGAACGCCCTGTCCCTGAACGCCGAGCTGATGGCCGACGAGCTGGCCAGCCTGGACGCGGAGCGGCACACCGAGGCGTGGGACCTGCTGGGCACGATCTCGACCGAGATCGACCGGCTGACCGAGGTGACCGGCCACTACCTCCAGCTGGCCCGGCGCCCGCCTGCCGCCCTGGCGGAGGCCGATCTGGGCGCGATCGTCGAGGACGTCGCCCGGCTGGTGCGCCCGGAGCTGGAGCAGGAAGGCGTGGGGCTCACCCTGGACGTGGTGGTCAGCGAGGCGGTGCTCGCGGACGGCAACCAGCTGCGCCAGGCCCTGCTGAACGTGCTGCGCAACGCGGTCGAGGCGGGGGCGAAGCAGCTGCGCCTGTCGGTGACGGCAGACGACGACGAGGTCCGCCTGGAGCTGGCCGACGACGGGCCGGGCATGTCCGCCGAGGAGGCGGAGCGTGCGTTCGACCCGTTCTGGTCGAGCAAGGCGACCGGCACGGGCCTGGGTCTGGCGATCACGAAGCAGATCCTGGAGGACCACGGGGGCCGGGTCGAGGTGGCGTCGGAGAGCGGCGCGGGCACGACGGTGGTGCTGGTGCTGCCGCGCATGGTGCTCGCGGCGTAGGCCAGCCCTGGCGTTCTTCGCGCGATCGGGGCAAACTCCCCCGTCCCCGATGGAGGTCTCCCATGTCGCGCTGGCTCGTCCTCGCTGCGCTCCTGTCCGCATGTTCCGCCGGTACCGTCGGCATCGTCGACGACACCGGATCCCGCGACACCGGGGACGACACCGACGTGGACACCGACACCGGCGATCCCGGCCCGGAGGATGCGGACGCAGACGGCTTCCCCGCAGACGAGGACTGCGACGACAACGACCCGACGATCTTCCCGGGTGCGGAGGAGTGGTGCGACCTGGTCGACCACGACTGCGACGGTGAGGCGGTCGAGGAGGACGCCTGCCCCTGCGACGTGCTCATCGAGGCGGTCGGCACGCTCTACATGGGGTGCACGGACTGGGCGAACTGGGACGACGCGGCGGCCGCCTGCGAGGATGCGGGCATGCACCTCATGATCCCGACGACGGCAGGCGAGGAGGAGGTGCTGGTCGACTACAACCGCCGCACCCGCCGCCCGCTGATCTGGCTCGGCGCGACGGACCGCGACCGCGAGGGCTCGTGGCTGTGGGTGGACGGATCCCGGGTCGGCGACGGCGGCGACTGGCTCCGCGGCGAGCCGAACGACTGGTGGGGCGAAGACTGCATGGCCTACGACGCCACCCGCGGCGGCTGGGCGGACGTCGGCTGCGAGACGGTGGGCGGCTTCGTGTGCGAGCTGCCGGTCGGGGAGTAGGGCGGGCCGGCAGCGGGGAAGGCGGGCCGGCGATCGTCTGGCGGGAAGTCGTGTTGCTGCGGGCGAGGGAGTGGCGGGCCGCCGATCGTCTGGCGGTAAGTCGCGTTGCTTCCGGCGAGGAGAGTGTCCGATTCGCTGTGTAAACCTGCCTTGCCGGTAGGCTCTTCCAAGAAGGGAGAGCGTGATGTCCGACGAGAAGATGATGACCGACCTGGTGGCGAAGCTGGCCTTGCAGGTTGACTCTGCCGATGATCTCGAAGCTGCGGTGATGCAGCTCAAGAAGCGGGCGATGGAACGGATGCTCAACGAGGAGTTGAACCAGCATCTCGGCTACGTGAAGCATGCGCCCGAGGGGTACAACGGCGGGAACAGCCGGAACGGGACCTCGGCGAAGACGGTGCTCACCGACACCGGCGCCGTCAGGTTGGACGTACCTCGAGACCGTGATGGCACGTTCGAGCCTCAGGTCGTGAAGAAGGGCCAGCGGCGACTCAAGGGCTTCGACGACAAGGTGATCAGCCTGTACGCGCGCGGTCTGACCGTTCGTGAGGTGCGCGGGCACCTGGAGGAGATCTACGGTGTCGATGTCAGCCCAGACCTCATCTCGCGCGTCACGGACGGGGTGCTTGAGGAGGTCGCGAAATGGCAGCATCGCCCGCTCGAAGCGGTCTATCCGATGCTCTACCTCGACGGCTTCGTGGTGAAGGTTCGCCATGATGGTGTCGTCCGCAACCGCATCATCTACGTGGCGCTCGGCATCAACATGCAGGGACACAAGGAGGTCTTGGGCCTCTGGGTAGCCGAGAGCGAGGGCGCGAAGTTCTGGTTGTCGGTGATCAACGAACTCCGCCATCGCGGCGTGGAGGACATCCTCATCGCCAGCGTGGACGGACTGAAGGGCTTCCCAGAGGCGATCGAGGCGGCCTTCCCGCGGACGGTGGTGCAGACGTGCATCGTCCACATGGTCCGCAACAGCACCCGCATGGTCGCCTACAAGAACCGCAGGGCCGTCGCAAAGAGCCTCCGCCGCGTCTACTCGGCCGCGACGGAGGAGGCGGCGCTGGTGGCCTTGGATGACTTTGGCGACGAGTGGGACGCCAAGTACCCATCCATCAGCAAGTCATGGCGGGACAACTGGACGCGGATCTCGCCGTTCTTCGAGTTCTCCCCGGAGATCCGTCGCGCTGTGTACACGACCAACCCGATTGAGGCGTTGAACCGGCAGCTTCGAAAGGTCGTCAAGACACGTGGTGCGTTCCCACACGACAACGCGGTGTTCAAGCTTCTCTGGCTGGCGATCACGCGCCTGAGCAAGAAGTGGACGTATCCGAAGCAGAACTGGGACCTGGTGGTCCAACAGCTGGCGATCCACTTCGGGGACCGCGTGCCGCTGGAGGCCTACGCGAACAGGTAGAGCGCCAAGGCTATGGACGCTGACGGCCCCATGGACGCTGGGGACAGGCTTCCTGCGCTTCGCGCAGTCGGCGCCCGACCCCCAGCGTCCACAGTGCCTTGGACAGCCTGTGTGCCGTTGTAGACTGGCCCATCGGTGTTGCTGACGGCTGCCCACAGCGCCCACAGCCTCTACGACGACCCACCCAGGGGACACCTGGCTGCGACGAGGAAGGGCAGCTACGTTGGGGGAGCCCGCGAAGGGTAAACCCGAGCCTACGTTCGAGCCGGGTTTACACAAAAACGCGGACACTCCCCCGGCGAGGGAGTGGCGGCCCGGTCTCCAGTCTCCAGTCTCCAGTCTCCAGCCCTACGCCAGCGGATCCACCCCGTCCGTCTCGGTGCCCTGCCAAGACCGAAGCCACCGCGTACGACGTCCCGTGGAATTCCAGCGCCGGCGGGATTGCAGCCCCCGCTGCTCGGCCAGACTGCTCCATGGCCGGCCGAAGCTGGAGACTGGGGACTGGAGACCGCCCCTCCACTCCCTTGCTGGCAGCAACGCGACTCCGCGGGAGACCACAGACCGCCCCTCCACTCCCCTGCTCGCAGCAACGCGACCCGCGCGAGACCGGCGAGTCGCTCCTCGCCACCCTGTCGCTCCCCCTGACACGTCGGTCGCCGTGTCACCCCAGATGTGACAACATGTCTCGCTACTGACAGGTTGTCCCCCTGGCGCTACTCACGCACCGGGAGGTGCGAGTGTCCCAGACCATCCTCGTCGTCGACGACGATCCGTCCAACCGCGTCACGCTCGAGCGGCTGCTCAAGCGCGAGGGCTTCACCGTGCACCACGCCGCCAGCGGGCGGGAGGCCATGGAGTCGCTGCGGGCGCGGGCCGTCGATCTCGTGCTGACCGACCTCAAGATGCCGGGCATGTCCGGGCTCGACCTCCTCAAGGCCGTGCGCGCCGTCGATCCCGACGTCGAGGTGGTCGTCATGACCGCTTACGGCACCGTCGAGACCGCGGTCGAGGCCATGAAGGAGGGGGCGTACGACTTCGTCGCCAAGCCGCTCAAGCGTCTGGAGCTGGTCACGACCGTGCGCAAGGCCCTGGAGAAGCGGTCGTTGCAGGTGGAGAATCGACGCCTGCGTGAGCAGCTGGGCGTGGTCGGCGAGGGCGAGCTGATCGGTCGCAGCGACGTCATGCGCCACCTGCTCGACGAGGCGGAGCAGGTCGCTCCGTCCG
>CALATR010000852.1 GCA_937891875.1 uncultured Pseudomonadota bacterium
CGCACACCCTGTGCGGGCAGTCCGCCTGGGGCGCCCGCCGGTGTCCAACCTCCCCCCCGGAGGTCTCATGCGGCTCGTCGCCACCACGCTCCTGCTCCTCGCGAGCTGCGCCTCCCCGGCCCCGGCCCCGGCCTCCTGCCCCGTCAGCGACGCGCCGCGGCCCTTCCTGATGGGGAGCACCGGCGTGCGCCTGGCGCTGGGCGAGGATCCGCTCTACGCCCAGGACGCGCTCCCCGAGCTCGATGACATCGACGTGCTGGTCATCCATGAGGACTTCCTGGGCGTGCCGTGGGCGGAGCTCGCCGCGGGGGAGGATCCCCCCGGCGCGTGGGTGGACGCGATCGACGTCTTGGTCGAGAACGCGCGTTCTTCCGGCAAGCCCGTGATGCTGTCCACCTCGCTGGTCAACACCGGCCGCACCCACCTGGCCCACCGCGCCAGCGAGGTCGACGGGCAGCTGCGCATCGAGACTGGCTGGAGCGCCGACTGCTACGACTTCTCCACCGCGGACGACGCCGACGCCATGCGCCGCGCGTACATCGCCTACCTCCGCTACATGGTCGATCGCTTCGAGCCCCGCTGGCTCAACCACGCGCCTGAGATCAACCTGTTCGCCAACTGCGGGGCCCAGCCGTGGGGCGCGCTGGTGGACACGGCAAACCAGGCGTACGACGCCATCAAGGCGGACCATCCAGACCTGGTGGTCTTTCCGTCGTTCCAGGTGGAGCACCTGCGCGCCCTGCCCAACGAGGCCTGCCTGGACGGGGAGGCCAAGGCCGACTGCGAGGCCCGCCACCGGGAGGAGATCGGGGGGCTGAAGCGCGATCGCTTCGCCGTGAGCGTGTACCCGTACTCCGAGTGGTCCCACGCCGGCGACGTGCCCGACGATCACATCACCGGCCTCGTGCCCGACGGGGAGCGCATGCTGATCTCGGAGACGGGCTGGATCTCGGAGGACATCCGCGCCGAGGGGTCACTCGGCTGCCAGACCCTGGTCCAGACCTCGCCCGAGGAGGCGTACGGCTGGATGACGACCGTGCTCGAGACCGCCGAGTCCGCGGACGCCGAGCTCCTTGTCTGGTGGTCGAACCGGGACCTGCTCGAAGAGGGCGTCTCGTCGAGCTGTCCGTGCGATCCCGACAGCGGTCACTGCGAGACGATCGAGGCGTTCCGCGCGGCCTTTGGCGACGACCCCGACACCGCGATGTTCGGCGAGATGGTCTACAAGGCCTACGGCACCATGGGCCTGCGCCACGCGGACGGCTCGCCCAAGGAGCCCCTGGCGAGCTGCTGGGCCGCGACCCGGGAACGGCCGAGGTAGGCGTGCTGCAGACCGCGCGAGGTCGACGCCCGGGCCGCCCTCCGTCACTCCCCCCCGCCGACCTCCCGTTCATACCGGGCCCGCACCTCGGAGAACCCGCGTAGCGGCGGTCCGATGCTGAGCTGCTGACCGTCCAGGGACCACTGCGCGGCGTCGAGCACGACCTCGTCTTGCCCCTCGACGCCCACGACCTCCACGACGCCATCGAGCGGCCCCCACGAAAGGGTGACCTCCAGGTGGTTCTGCCAGCCCCGCGCGTCCTCGAAGGCGTATCCGACGTCGTCCAGCCAGCGACCGCCACATAGATCGGTGTCGACCACCAGGGACTCCGAGAGCAGCGCTCGGGTCTGGTCGTGGCTATCGGACACCTCGGAGTACAGCCCCTTGCAACCGCCGCCCTGGGGCGTCGCCATCATCAGGCTCGACCCGCCTGGTTGACTCTCCATGAGCCAGCGCAGCTCGACTTCCTCGGCGGGGGTGTCCTCGGAGTGGTCGTACAGGGCAGACGCAAGCAGCACCACCAGGTGATCTTCGCCGATGAAGTCCTGGCCTTCGTGGCTGGAGAGCGCGAGGCGCAGGGCATCGCGGGGACGTGGCGTGAGCACGTCACGGTCGCGAATGGCGGGGTGCATGACCTGCTGCACCTCGATCGCAAACAGGCTGTCTGACTCCGCTTCGTCGTCGATGACTGCGCCCTGATCCATCCACAGCGGGGTACCGTCCTGGTCGAGGTAGGTCGACAAGAAGCGCATCCGGAAGTGTTGGCCAGAACGAAAGAACTTGGCCGAGCCGCTCGATATGGCTCCCCAGACGTCCTGGGTGACCTCGGTGTCGTCCATGACGATCAGGAACGCGAGGTCGCTCACCTCCGGCACCTGCCACGACTCGCTCGCCGGGATCACGTCCTCATCGATCCTGGCGCCGGGTGCGCACGCCGACAGCACGGCCAGACCTGCCGCGCACGCCCCAATCCGCAATCCTGATGCCATGGAGCCCCCATCCGTGTGCTCCATGGTACGCGCGAGCCTCGCCACCGCCCATCGAAACCGCGGCCGGCCGTCCTCCGCCCCGCCCATCCGTCTCCGTGCCCGCTCCGTGCACTCCGTGTCTCCGCGGTAAAGAATGCCTCGAAGCCACGTTTTCTACGCCATCCCCACCACGACCATCCGAGCACCCCACCCCCACCCTCCCGACTTTCCCTCCACACCCTGTGAACGCCCCGCCGCCCCCGACGATCCCGCCCCAGGCGGTCCCCGGCGATGCCCGCCGACAACCCTCGCCCTCGCGCACGGCCACGAGGCCCGATCCGCGCGCTTGACCCGCCCTGCACCGGCGTGCCACGTTCCGCGTCCGAAGAGGGCAAGTCCGCGTGAGCCTGCTCGTGAACCAGCTACAACGCCTGCGCCTGGGCGTACTGGATGACCGCCGTGTGCGGCTGCGTTCGTACCTGCGCGCCCGGCTGGATCGAGAGCCTCCGCTGGAGGATCCGGGCGATCCGCCTGGGTTCTCGCTGGTAGCGGACTCGGACGATCCCGCCCTGCCCCTCGACGCCCCCGACCAGGCGCTCCTGCGCCTGTGCCAGCACCTGCAGCGCGACCTGCTCGCGTCGCTCACCCGTTGACCCGAGACCGGAGCCCACGATGCCCGACACCACGCTCTCCACCGCCATCGAGTCCCTGCGCCAGGCCTTCGACGACCTCACCTCGGTCGAGGTCCTGACCTACACCGGATCCCTGCAGGACGTGGTCAAGGCCGATCCCGCCGACGGGACCAGGAAGCGCATCGACTGGAACGCCATGCGCAACTTCCAGCTGGAAGGCACCCTCAAGCTGGCGGCCGCGACCCGGATCGACGTCGACTACGACGTGATCAACTTCCGCTCCGAGACCGATCTCTCCGACGACCTGCGCACCCTGCACGACGAGGCGCTCAAGACCAGCCTCGAGGCCCGCCGCCAGTTCCTCGAGATGTTCGTCTCGATGCTCAAGGGGTGAGCCCGCCGGTCGCCAACACCCTCGAGGCCCTCGACGTCCTCCCCGAGCGCATCGCCGAGATGCGCCGCCGCGCCGGTGTGGCCGCCCCACCTGACGCACCCACCGACGTCGCCGATCTGCCTCGACCCCTGCGCACGGAGCTGCACGAGCGCCTGCACGCGCTCGGCTACCTGGGCAGCCGCCGCGCCGACCGCCACGCCAAGAAGGTGCGGCGGGCCTGGGAGACCTTCCGTCACGAGGTCACCCGGCCCCCGCTCGCCCTGCCCGTGCCCGACCAGCCCACGTTCGTCGATCCCATCGGCTGGCAGGCCCTGCTCGACGTCACCGTGCTCGAGCGCCCGCTCCCCGACGGCCTCGGCGAGACCACCCTGGGCTTCCGCGCCCGCCGCCACCGCATGGGTCTGCTCGGCCTGCCCGCGGACTTCGTCGGCGCGCCCCGCTTCCCGGGCCTCTACATCGCGCTCTTCGACCTGCGCCTGCCCGAGGCGGTCGCCCTGGGCGGCATCGCCAACGCCGTCACCGACGACTTCGTCGCCCCGTTCCTCGATGATCTGGACGGCCTCGCGAGCCGCATCCTCGCCCACCTGGAGCGCCTGCCCGAGGACGAACGATCTCGCTTGGAGGCGGACAACGGCGCCTTCCTCACCCGCGTCGCGTTCATCGACGCGGTCGCCACCGGCTGGATCCCGCTGCCCCGCGCCCAGCAGGCCCGCGGGGACTTCGAGATCGAGGAGAGCCTCTTCGCCGGTCCACCCGAGCCCCCCGATCCGAGCGACCCCGCCCGCGACTTCTACGAGGGTCCCCGTCCCCGCGGACGAGGTCCGGCGCCGGTCGACCTGGATCTGGAGCACGACCTGCTGGTCGCCCTGGCCCCACCCGGCAGCGCGCCCCCCGAACCCCTCGAGATCGAGGAGAGCCTCGCGCCACCGCTGCGCGTGCGGACCACCGACCTGCGCCGCCTCGTCGCCGAGCGCGTACCGGACGAGATCGAGGAGTCCCTGGGCGTGCGCTTCGACCTGGACGCCCGCATCGAGGCCGCGCTCGACCTGCAGAACAACCCGAACCTGCCGAAGCTCCTGTCCAAGGCCAAGGAGCGCTTCGGAGGCTCGCTCTTGTGGCAGGGCCTGGAGCGGGTCGGCGAGTGGCTGCGGGAGCAGTGGCGCAAGGTCAGCGAGTTCTTCCAGCGCATCGTCAGCGACACCAAGCCCCGCGAGGACGACCAGAAGTTCTGGCAGGCGGCGCTCAAGTGGATCAGCGTGCGCCTCACCTGGGTCTTCCAGAGCGTGCAGCAGGCGGGCCGCTCCCTGTGGGTGTGGCTGTCCGGCCGCGGCCAGCTCGTCGAGCACGGCGGGGCACTGGTCGGCGCCTTCGAGGTGCGCGCCGACTTCGATCTGCTGCTCGCGTCCGACGGAACCCCCGCCGGCGCCGCCGCCCTCTCCGCAGCACTTGCCGCCCAGCGGGACGGGTTCCGGCTGGCGACCGACATCTTCGGCACCGTGCTGCGGCTGATCGTGATCGTCAGCACCGGCGGCACCCTGTCCACCTGGCGCCTCGTGCTCCTTCTGATCCGCGAGGTGCGCCGCCTGATCTCACGACAGGCCCAGGTGGACCCGCCACCCATGCAGCCACGCCTGAACCTGCCCGTCCCCGCCTGACCCGGGAGTCTCCATGACCAAGCACACCCCCACGCCGCGCGCCCGCGGCGACCAGAGCTTCCTCGCGACCCCGGTCAGCGCCCTGATGACCGCCGATCGCGGCGTGCAGGACGGCCCGAGCGTGCCCCTGGGTGCGGTCGCGGTCGACGCCCTGCGCGCCTGGCAGGCCGATCGCCGGCCGGTGCGGGTGGTGGTCGACGACGAGACCGTCGGTGTCGTGCCCGAGCGCGTGCTCCAGGACCTGCTCGACCAGAGCTGGGCCAACCTGGGTCAGGCGGTCGGACCTCGTGCCCGCGGCGAGGTGCTGGAGTCCTTCCGCGGCGACGACGGCTCCGCCGTGCATCCAGTCGGCGCCCCGAGCGGACCGACCCGCCTCGTCTTCTTCGGCGTCGAGACCCCGGTCGGCGAGGTGATCGACGCGTTCACCGGCGGCCACGGCTACGCGCATGTCGCCATCGACTGCGGCTGGCAGGACCGCGCCGGAGTGCGCCTCATCCTCGAGGCGAACGGCGACGGCGTCGTCTTCAGCCCGCTCCACCGCTACCGCGAGAGCCCGATCGCCTTCGTGGACGTGGAGGATCGCCTCGTGGCCCACGGTAGCGACGCCGCCGCCTACGCCTCCGCGCTGAAGCGCTTCCTCGACCAGCCCTACGACACCCTGGAGGCCGTCACCGGCACCGACAGCGACCCCGAGGCCCAGATCTGCTCCGGGCTCGTGGTCATGGGCCTTCCCAGCGCACTCCAGCGCGAGATCTTCCGCGATGCAGGCCACGAACTCGCGGGCGATCCCCCACCCCACCCGCGCCCTCGGGTCAGCCCCAACGACCTCGCCCGCTACCTCGGCCTCGCCCGCGCCGACCTGATCATGGACGAGGGCGCGGTCGAGCTCGAAGAGGCGGCCCACGCACCCCTGCCCTGGCGGCCGACCCTGCGCCGCGGCGACGGCGGCGATGCGGTCGCCGACCTCCACGATCGCCTGCGCGCCCACGGCTTTCAGTTCGACGACGAGGCGACCTTCGGCCCCATGACCCGCCTCGCGGTCCTCGATCTCCAGGCCGAGCACGGCATGGACGCCGACGGCATCGTCGACCGCATGACCTGGGACCTCCTCGACGAAGAGCCCCCCATCGAGGAGACCCTGCCGCCGCGGCGGGGCGCCGAGGTCAAGCTCGCCGTGCCCTACCTCTCCCAGCGCGACAACAGCAACCGCCCAGAAGCCACCTGCAACGTCACCTGTCTCGCGATGGTGCTCTCGTACCACGGCTGCCGTCCCCACACCGACCAGCAGTTCGAGGACGAGCTCTACGACCTCATCCAGGGTGAAGAAGGCCTCGCCCACTACAACGAGTCCGGCCTGGTCGACATCTTCGGCGCGAACTGGCGCAACCGCTGCACCATCCACAAGATGCTGGAGTGGGCCGCCACCCGGTATGGCCGCCGGGCCGAGTTCCGCATGCAGGGCCGCTGGGACGACATCTGGACCCACGTCGAGCAGACCGGTCCGGTCATCCTCGCCGGTCGGTTCACCGGCTCCGGCCACCTGGTGAACCTGGTCGGTCGCACCGCCAAGGGCGACCTCATCGTGCACGACCCCTGGGGCGACTGGATGCAGATGTATCGCGGGGCCGGCGTGTGCGCCGAGGCCGGCCGGTACGCGATCTACCCCTGGAACAAGGCCCAGTCCGTCCTCAACAACGCTGGCGACCGCGTGTGGTCGCACTTCATCTGGTAGGTGCCCATGTCCGAAGACCGCAGCCGACTCCTGGTCGAGCTCGCCCGCAAGCTGTTGCCAGAAGACCTGGTCGAGGGACCGGGGGACAACCCGTGGGACGGGCTCGAGGGCCTGCACGACGGGGTCAGCGAGAGCCTGGCCCAGCACCTCCACGGCGACGCGAGCCAGCTGTCGGAGCAGGACCTCGGCGACCTCGAGGCCATCATCCTGCCCGAGCGCCGTCCGCCGCTGATCGTGCGTGCAGGCAGCTACGACGAGCCCGGGCCCCCGTGGCAGCACCTGGACGAGGATCCGGCAAGAAGTGCGATCGAGGCGGTCATTCCCGCGGTCGGCCGGGTCGAGCTGCCCCGCCAGCCGGACTACCCCTACGGCGGGACCGCGTTCCTGGTCGCACCCGACCTGATGATGACCAACTGGCACGTCGCCAGGCACTTCGTCCGCGGCGAGGGCGTGCGCGAGCTGCTCTACACCCCGGGCGACTCGGCGGTGGACTTCGGCCAGGAGGCGGAGCAGGTCTCCCACCTGGTCGAGGTCGTCGAGCCCGTGCTGGTGCACCCGTTCTGGGACATGGCGCTCTTGCGGATCGCCGAGCCCCCGCCGGGCATCGATCCGCTGGTCCTGGGGCTGACCCACCCCGATGATCTCGTCGGCTCCGAGGTTGTCGTCATCGGCTACCCGATGATCGACCCGCGCAGCAACATCGAGGTCCAGAACAAGGTCTTTGGTGGCCTGTACGGCGTCAAGCGCGTGCAGCCCGGCATCATCGGCCCGAGTCGCCAGATCCGCACCTCTCGCCACCCGGTCCGCGCGATGACCCACGACGCGAGCACGCTGGGTGGCAACTCGGGCTCGGTGATCTTCGACGTCCAGCACAAGCGCGTCGTCGGCCTGCACTTCGCCGGCCGCTACCTCGACGCCAACTTTGCCGTTCCTGCCTGGTCCCTGGGCCAGGACAGCCGGGTCGTGGACGCGGGTCTCGGCTTCGACGGATCGGCGCCGGGCGGCGATCCCCACGGGCGCTACTGGCGCGACGCCGACGAGGGTCCCGCCGCGGTGGCGGCAGTCGCTGGCGCGCTCGCCTCGAGGCCTGCGTCGACCGTGGCCAGCCGGGAGGCGATCGCCAGCGCCGACGGCGTCGAGATCACCGTCACCGTGCGGATCGGCGGCAGCGGTGAGCCTCAGGTGCAGGTCCAGGGCGCGAGCGCCGCAGCGGCTGCGGCCGCACCGGTCACCGAGGCGGTCCACCCCGACCCCGAGTACGACGATCGTCAGGGCTACGACGCCGACTTCCTGCCCGGCCACCACGTGCCCCTGCCCGTCCTGAACGCCGAGCAGCGCGCCGACGCCGCGTACAACGGCTGGGCGCGGGGCACCCCCCGCGAGGATCTCTTCGACTACACCCACTTCACGCTCGCGATGAGCCGGTCACGCCGCCTCGCCTTCTTCACCGCGGTCAATGTGCACGGCGGCCTGCTCAAGCCCATTCCCAGCGGCGAGTGGTCCAGCTGGATGCACGACCCGCGCCTGCCCCGCCGCCTGCAGCTCGGGCCCGAGGACTACGCCGAAAACCCGCTCGATCGCGGTCATCTGGTGCGGCGCCTGGACCCGGTGTGGGGGCGCAGCTGGGCCGAGGCGCGCCGCGCCAACATCGACACCTACCACTACACCAACGCCGCTCCCCAGCACCTCGACCTCAACCGCAACACCGGCAGCTGGCTGGGCGTCGAGGACCACATCTACGGCATGGCCCGCGACACCGGCAGCAAGCTGTCCGTCTTCACCGGACCGGTGTTCCGCACCAGCGATCGAGTCCACCGCGGGGTCGCCATCCCCGAGGAGTACTGGAAGATCGTCGCCATGGTGCACCCGGACGGTCGGCTC
>CALATR010000853.1 GCA_937891875.1 uncultured Pseudomonadota bacterium
CGATGTTGCAGACGATGGCGTTGTGCTTCATCTGCTTCATGTGGTCGGCGGTGATGATGTTGAAGTTGCCCGTGGCGGTCACGAAGATGTCGTAGTCGGCGACCACGTCGTCCAGCGCGACCACGTCGAGGCCCATCATGCAGGCCTGCAGGGCGCAGATGGGGTCGATCTCGGAGACGGCGACGCGGGCGTACTGGCCGCGCAGCGAGTCGACCGAGCCCTTGGCGACGTCACCGTAGCCGCAGATCAGCGCGCGCTTGCCGGAGACGAGCACGTCGGTGCCGCGCATGATGGCGTCGACGAGGCTGTGGCGGCAGCCGTAGACGTTGTCGAACTTGGACTTGGTGACGCTGTCGTTGACGTTGATGGCGGGGAACAGCAGGCTGTCCTTCTGCATGCGCTCGTACAGGCGGTGCACGCCGGTGGTGGTCTCCTCGGAGACGCCGCGGATGTTCTTGGCCATCTCGTGCCAGTAGCGGTCGCCCTTGACCTCGCGGACGTCCTTGAGGATCTGCAGGACGCACTTGAACTCGGCGTTGTTGGTGGAGGACGGGTCGGGCATCGTGCCGGCCGCCTCGTGCTCCACGCCCAGGTGGATGAGCATGGTGGCGTCGCCGCCATCGTCGAGGATCAGGTTGCAGCCGCCGTGCTCGGGCCAGGCGAGGGCCTGCAGGGTGCACCACCAGTACTCGGCCAGCGTCTCGCCCTTCCAGGCATAGACGGGCACGCCGGCGGGGGCGTCGGGGGTGCCGTTCGGGCCGACGACGGTGGCGGCGGCGGCGTGGTCCTGGGTCGAGAAGATGTTGCAGCTGACCCAGCGGACCTCGGCGCCCAGCTCGACCAGGGTCTCGATGAGCACGGCGGTCTGGATGGTCATGTGCAGCGAGCCCATGATGCGCGCGCCCTTCAGGGGCTTCTCGGCGCCGTACTCCTCGCGGAGCGAGGCCAGGCCGGGCATCTCGTGGAGCGCGAGGTCGATCTCCTTGCGCCCGAAGCGGACGTTCTTCTCGGAGAGGTCGGCGACCTTGTGGTCCATGTTCGCGAACAGGGGCAGGCCGGTGTCCATGAACAGGCGGACGTCGGGCGTGTTGGCAGTCATCGAGCACCTCGGAGGTGGGTGGGAGCAGGGGAGCCGCGCTACGGCTCGCGAGACACCATCCGTGTATCCGGATAGATGGATGGAGTCCAGTCAGTCTGGTGCCAACAGAGGGTCGGATCCGTGAGCGACATCTTTGACCGCCTGCCCGTGCTCTCAGAGCCCACCCGCGCCCGATTGTTGCGGGTTCTCGCCCAAGAAGAGCTGGGCGTGGGGGAGCTCGCCCGGGTGGTGCAGCTCCCCCAGAGCACCGTGTCGCGCCACCTGAAGGTGCTGCTCACCGACGGCTGGGTCCAGCGGCGCAAGGAAGGCACGACCAGCCTGTTCCGAATCGAGGAGGGGCTGCCTGACGGGGCCGATGTGCTGTGGCCGGCGGTCCGCGCTGCCGCCGACGCCCGCTTTGCGGAAGACGACCACCGCCTGGCCGCGGTGCTGGCGGCGCGCAGCGGGGAGGGCGCGACCTTCTTCGGCCGCAACGCCGAGCGCTGGGAGGAGGTCCGGACCGAGCTCTTCGGCGCCGCCTACGCCCTGCCGACCTTCGCCGCACTCCTGCCCCCCGACTGGACCGTACTGGACCTGGGGACGGGCACCGGCTCGACCGCGGCCGAGCTCGCCACCGGGGTGGAGCGGGTCATCGGCGTGGACCGCGAGCAGGCCATGCTCGAAGCGGCCGCGGCGCGCTGCGAGGACCTGGACAACGTCGATCTGATCCGGGCCAACCTGGATGATCTGCCGCTCCCCGACGACTGCATCGACGCGGCCCTGTGCATGCTGGTGCTCCACCACGTCGTCGACGTCGGCGCCGTGCTGTGCGAGGCGTGTCGGGTGCTCAAGCCCGGCGGCCGGCTGGTGGTGCTGGACATGGTCGAGCACGACCGCGCCGAGTACCGCCAGTCCATGGGCCACGAGCACCTGGGGTTCTCCCGCGACGCCATCGAGGGGTCCCTCGCGGACGCCGGCTTCACCGACATCCGCTGGCGACGGTTGCCGGCGGACGTGGCGGCTCAGGGGCCGGGACTGTTCGTGGTGCAGGGGGTCTGCGCAGGGGCTTGATGGCAAGTCGTTACGAAAACAGTACCTGCTGAAGGTACGCTGCATGCGGCTACACCAGATACCAGTCCGAGGCGTTTCGGACCGGGCTGGGAGTCGGTGTGGCCTCGATCTACCGCTGCGAAGACATCGTGATCGACCTCGAGCGGGCCCGCGTGCAGGTGGGCGGGCAGGAGGCGACGCTCACCACCAAGGAGGTCTCGCTGCTGGGCTACCTCGCGCAGCGGGCAGGAGAGGTCGTCAGCCGCGACCAGCTGCTCCAGGACGTGTGGGGGTTTGGCCGGCCGGTGCCCACCCGCGCGGTCGACAACGTGGTCCGCCGGGTGCGGCAGAAGCTGGGCGAGGATCCCAGCTGTCCGCGCATGCTCTTCACCGTCTACGGCGAGGGCTACCGCCTGCGGGTCGAGCCCGTGCCGAACGAGCCGACCCTGCAGTCCGCGGAGGGGTCGGGGCTGACCATCGAGCCCCCTGCGGATGCCGCGCCGAACCGCTTCGCCACCGAGCTTCGGGGCTTCATCGGGCGTGAGGCCGAGCTCGCCCACCTCCGAGAGCAGGCCCGCCGAGGACGTCCGGTGCAGATCGTCGGTCCCGGGGGCGCGGGAAAGACCAGCCTGGCCCGGGTCTTCACCGAGAGGCAGGAACAGGCGGCCTGCTTCTGCGATCTCACCACCGCGCGGTCGGAAGCGGACGTCGTCAACGCCATCGGCCAGGCGCTGGGCGGCTTCATCGACGAGGACGGCGGTCCGGCGGAGCGCTGGCGCGCCCTGATGCGCATGGCCCAGGCGGTCGGGCCGGGCTGGCTGGTGCTGGACAACGCCGAGCACGTGATCGAGGCGGTCACCACCGCGGTGGACCTGCTCGTCACCCGGGTGGACCTTCGGCTGCTGGTCACGAGCCGCGTGCAGCTCTCGACGCCGCACCTGTGGACCCTGCAGCTCGGCGCCCTGGGGGTAGCGGATGCGGAGGCCCTGCTCCGGGCGCGCATGGGCACGGCGGCCAAGGGATGGACGGCGGCCCAGCTGACCCGTCTGGTGAGCCTGCTGGACGGGCAGCCCCTGGCGCTGGAGCTGGCCGCGGCGCGCTCGACGCTGCTCGGGCCCGAGGCGCTGCTGCGCCGGGCGAAGGCGTCGCTGGACGTGCTGTCCGGCTCGACCGGCGCGGTGGCCCGGCACGCTGCGCTGGAGGCGAGCATCCAGGTCTCCTGGGAGCTGCTCTCCCCGTCCCAGCGTGAGGACCTGGCCGCACTCACGGCGTTCGAGGGGAGCTTTTCCCTCAATCTCGCCGAGCGGGTGCTGCCTCCAGGGCGGGGCGCGCCGCTGGAGCGCCTGGACCGACTGGTGCGCGCCTCGCTGGTTCAACGCACCCAGGGGGATCGCCTCCGCCTGGCCTGGACGGTGGCGCTCTTCGCCCGGCGCCACGGTCACGGCCTCGCGGCGGCTCAGCGGCGACAGGGACGGTGCATGGCCGAGCTCGCCCGCGACGCGCTGGGGCGGCTGCACGGCCCGGATGGTGGCGACACCCTGGCGCGGCTGGACGCCGAGAGCCCCAACCTGCGCCGTGCGGCGGTCGAGGCGGAGCTGCCGGAGGAGCGGGTCCTGGTGATGCTGGCGCTCGACGGGTGGCTGCGGCGGCGCGGGGCCTCCCGCTCCCGTGCGCGCTGGCTCGGCCGGGCCCTCGACGAGCCCATCTCCGACCGCCAGCTCCACGCCCTGCGTCTGGTCGCGTGGTGCGAGCTGCAGACCCTGCTCGCCCGGGACGAGGAGGCGCGCGCGGCGGCGGAGGAGGTGCTGAGCCTGGAGGAGGCCGGCGGAGATCTGCGGAGCGATGCGCTGCGGCTGCTCGCCGTGTCCGACGCGCGCGGGGGGGACGCGGCCCGGGCCCTGCGCCGGATCGAGGCGGCCGAGGCCGAGGCGGAGGGCGTCGAGCGTCGGCTGCAGGCGACCCAGGAGCGCGTGGAGCTGGGGGCCCTGTCGGAGGCCGAGATCGTGACGTTTGACCGGGATCTCCGCGAACACCAGGTCTTCGGGATCCTGGTCCGGCTGTGCATCGCCCGCGGCATGTCCGCGCGCTACGCCGGGCGGCCGGTGCGGGCGGAGCGGCGCTACCGGGAGGCGCTGCACCTGTCCGAGCGGCTCGGCTGGGGGGTGCACGAGGCGGGGGTCTGCTCGCTGCTGGGTGACCTGGAGATGGGTCTTGGCCGCTACGACGAGGCCGAGCGCCACCTCCTCCGCGCGTGCATGGGCGGCGCGCGCTTCGGCCTGGCCTCGATACTGGCGGCGGCGTGGGCCAACCTCGGCGCCGTCGCGCTGGTGCGCGGCGATCGGTCCACCGCGCGCGAGCTGCTCGGGCGGGCGGTGGATCTGGTGTCCGAGCTCGAGCCATCCCCCCAGGTCGCGCTGATGGTCGTGCTGCA
>CALATR010000854.1 GCA_937891875.1 uncultured Pseudomonadota bacterium
GGCGGCTCCCTCCAGCGGATGGTGACCAGCGGCCGTGGCTCTTGGTGCTCGACAAGGACAAGCATCACCAAGCACGGCATGTCACAGAGTATTTGGAAGACGCGAACCTGAGCTACGCCTTCTTGCCGCCCGGCTCGCCATTCCTCAACCCCATCGAGGACGTGTTTCGCGGCAAGCGGGTGCTGCTGGTCGACGACTCGGTCGTGCGCGGCTCGACGATGCGCCGCATCATCCGCACCCTGCTCAACGCGGGCGCCACCGAGATCCACCTGGCGATCTTCAGCCCGCCGGTGCGACACCCCTGCTTCTACGGCATCGACATGCCGACCCAGCAGGAGCTGGTCGCGGCGGGCCTCGACGACGAGCCCCTCGAGGCCACGCTGAAGGAGCGCTTCGCGTGCGACAGCGTCACCTACCTGTCCCTCGGCGGGCTCGCCTCGGTCGGCGAGACCCCGATGTGCTCCGCCTGCTTCGACGGCTCCTACGTGGTCCCCGTCAGCGCCGACGAGCGTCAGGCCATCGAGACGGACCGCCGCGGATGAGCCCGCTGTCCGCGACCTGCTTCTCTCCTCTCCCTTCGGCCGAACGGGTGGTATAGGCTCTGCGCATGTCCGAGGTCACCCGAGAGCTGACACACGCCCACTACCTGCACGACCGGGGTGGGCTCGAGCCGCTGCTGCGGCCCCCGGTCGAGGAGCCGACGTGCCTGAGCTGGATGCCAGGCACGGAGCGCCTCATCGTGGGCAGCCGCCGCGGTCAGCTCTACGAGGTGGACCCGGTCATGGGCACGTCGGTCCTGGCCACGGACCTCGGCTGGACGACGGCCCTGGCGCTCCACCCCGATGATGACCGCTACGTCGTGCTCAACGCCGATGGCGGCTGGACGCTGGGCAAGGTCGGCGGAGACGTCATCGCATCCGGAAAGCATGGGTTCAACCGTCGGATGTCGGCGTTCTTCCACAAGGACTACGCCGTGCTCGCCGGGGACGCGCCCGACGGTCGCTTCGTCCTCGTGCTCTCCGGCGGCAAGGTCGCCGCCCGCATCCGGGTGCCCCACCGCGCCATCCCCGCCCTGGATGACAGCGGCAAGCTGGTGCTGGTCCGCTCGACCCAGGCAGGGCTGAAGATCCAGCCCCTGACCCGCAACCCGCGCTTCTCCGATGAGGAGAGCACGGCTCACAACCTGCGCGCCTACGACGGCTCGATCCTCGGCTTCACCGTCATCGGGCTCGTCGTGTGGGACCGCAACGACACGCAGAACACCACCTCGCTGCGCATGACCGACCTCGGCGTGGCGAGCTTGTCGCCCGACGGCGCCCGCGCCGCGATGGGAACCCGCTCGGGTGCCGTCGCCATGGCTCGCCTCGCCTCGCCGGAAGAGCGCGCGCGGCCCGACCTGGTGCGCGCGTTCGAAGGCCCGGTCAAGGCCGCGGAGTTCGCGTCCAAGGGTCGCTGGCTGGCGACCGCGGGCGATCACCTGGTGGTCTGGACCTGGGAGGATTGAGTGGCCCTCTTGGAGCAAACCGACGGCAGCCATCGCGTGGCCCTGGGGGCGCGCTGTCTCATCGGACGCGCGGGCACGGCTGGACTGCAGCTGCGGGACCGCTCGGTGTCCGCGGAGCACGCGAGCCTGTTCTGGACCGGTGAGGCGTGGTCGGTGCGCGACCTGGGCAGCCGCAACGGCACCTACGTGGGCGAGCGTCGGCTCGGACCGGGGGAGAAGGCCGACATCTCGGTCGGTGACGTGCTCCGCTTCGGTCGGTCCGGGGACTTCGTGCTGCGCCACGACGGTCCGCCGGCTGCCCTCGCGGTGCCGATGAACGGCGCCGAGCTGGCCCTGGACGACCTGCTTTACGCGGAGCGCGACCTGCTTGGCCTGCCCGACGAGGACGACCCGGACGTCACCCTGCGCCGGCTCGGCGAGGGCTGGGTGCTGGAGGACGACGACTCGGCGCAGCCGGTGCACATGCAGGCGCGGATCGAGGTCGGAGGCCGCACCTGGCTGGTCCTCGTGCCCCCGGACACGGAGGCAGTGGTCGCGACCACGGCGTTCTCGTCAGCACCCAAGCCCAGCCTGGTGGACGCGCACCTGCACTTCGGGGTGAGTGCGGACGAGGAGCACGTGACGCTCCACGTGCGCGTCGGCGCCCAGGTCTTCCCGGTGAAGTCCCGCACGCACCACTACCTGCTGCTCACCCTCGCCCGGCAGCGGCTGGAGGACGTGGAGAACGGTGTGGACGACGCCGAGGCGGGCTGGCTGCACGCGGAGGACCTGCAGAAGATGCTCCGCATGGACCGCCGCGCGCTCAACACCCAGGTCTTCCGCGCCCGCCGTCAGCTGGCGGGGATCGACATCGAAGGCGGCAGCGACATCATCGAGCGCCGCGACCCGGCGAGGCAGATGCGGATCGGCGCGAGCCGGATCGAGATCGAGCGGCTGGGGTAGCGCGGGTCTCCGGGGCTCGTGAGGGCCTCGAGAGCGGCGTCGCGTAGCTTCGACCGGGGGAGTGGCGGCTCGGTCTCTGGTCTCTGGTCTCTGGGGCCCACTTCGGGCGGGTGGGACACGGCGTGGACCACGATGGCCCGTTGGGATCCCGTTTCGAACGCGGTCCGTGTTGTCTGACCTTGGTGCTTCGACCATGATCAGCGCTGGTCAGCACTCCGGCACTACGACCCGTTGCTGGCGTCAAGCCCAGAGACCAGAGACCAGGGCCCAGAGACCGCCCCGCCACGAAACTGCTCGTAGCAACGCGACTCTCGCCAGACGACACTCGAAGCCACGCGACTCTCGCCAGACGACGCGCGAAGCTACGCGACTCTCGCCAGACGTCTCTCGCCAGACGACGCGCGACGCGCGCTCGCTACCGGAGCTCGACCGGGAACGCCAGCCGCAGCGCCGGCGCGATCTTGCGGAAGTCGGCGTCGTCCTTCGGCGTCAGCAGGCCATTCGTCGTGATCGCGTAGACCCGGCCGCGCTCCAGGGTGGCGTCCGTCGACAGCAGGTAGTCGTTGCGGGACTTCAGCCGCTCCACCCTCAGCGGGACCTCGCCGTCCGCCACGTACAGGTTCAGCGGGACCTCCTGGGTGGTCACGCTGACCAGCTCCGCCGTCTTCACGAACTCCAGCGGGTGGAGCGAGAGGTCCAGGGCCATGAGCTGATCCTGGCGGAGATCCCCGTGGTAGACGAAGCGCAGCTGGCTGCCGTCCACGCTGACGGAGCCGGGCTCCTGCAGGCCGTAGAGCGACTTCAGGTTGTTGCCGAGGGCGTGGATGGGCTTGGGCTCGACCTTCACGTAGCGGTCGGCGCCGATGACGTGGAAGCCCTTCTCCTCGGGGATCGGGTAGAGCCGCAGCACCGGGTGGTCCGCCAGCTTGGCGTCCTCGGGGACGACGACCTCGACGTCCTCCTGGATGTAGCCCTCGAGGCCGGCCTTGATGGTGTGGGTGCCCGGCTTGAAGGGCAGGGAGAACCGGCCGTTCGAGTCGGTGACCGGGCGGTCCGGAAGCCCCTCCAGCTTGACCATGGCCCCCTGGATCGGATCCCCCCAGATGTCGACCACGGTGCCGGTGAGCGCGCTCTCCTGGCCACAGGCGGACAGCATCAGCGCCGCACCCAGGGCGAGGGCCAGGGGCCTCGCTGGTGCCGACGTCGGAAGGCGGGTGTGGGGGGTCATGGGGCGTCCTCGTCCATCTCGGCCGCACTGTAGCGCGCGGATGGCGGGGGCGCAGTCCGGGCCGTCACCGCCGCGGCAGATCCTCGTCGGATCGGTCCGAGCCGTCGAACCAGCGGTCCAGGGTGCCGTCCTCGAGCTCGCCCAGAGCGTGGTCGATGAAGTCGCGCCAGACGACCCAGGCGTGCAGCTTCGCCGCCTCGTCGTGGGCCGCGCCGTCCTGGACCCGGGCCAGGCGCTTGGGGATCTCGCGCTCGGTCGCCCAGGCGCGGGCTTTGTGCAGGAAGGCATGCACGGCCAGCACC